>JADFJG010000032.1 GCA_022566265.1 Pseudomonadota bacterium
GGTGAATCCGTGGATCCTGGTCATCATAATCGATCTGCCAGCCGCCGTCCTTCACCGATGCTTCCGGCGTCTGTTTGCGCGCCCGCTTGAGCGCCGTCACCGGATAGCGGTGGCTGCCGAGCGACACCGCGAGATAGCGCGCCGGGCGGTCGGAGACGTTGAAATGCTGATGGAACATCCGGTCCGGCGGCGCGAACACGACGCCATGGCGCCAGTCGTGGCGGACGAACTCCCCGTCGCCTGGGTACCAGAGCAGCGAGAAGCCTTCGCCGGTGACGGCGAAGACATGGGCGCCGGGACCGTGCCGGTGGCCTTTTTTGTAGGTGCCGGCCGCCATTTCCGAAGAGTGGGCATGCATGACGCTGTCGGCGAGGATGAGCTTGAGGTTCTTCGATCCCACCCCGCGCGCCTCCCATTCCTTGAGCGCGAAGGACGCCAGATCGGGGATGAAGTTGGTCTCCCACATATGGCTGCCCGGCTTCAGCCGTAAGAGATCGCCGTCGCCGGCGAAATAGGCGTCCTTGCCGACCCGGTCGCGGAACTCCCAGGGGTTTTCGAAGACGAAGGCCTCATTATGCACCAGGTTCATGATCATCGGCAGGTTGTTGGCCGACGCCAGGCGGGCGGGGGAGCGCCCCGATCCGTTGAAAAGCTGGAACGGCGCGTTGAGCGGCGGCGCGAAGACCGAACGCGGCCCCCATTCGAAGCCGTGGCTTTTGCCGCCGGGGACGTCGATCCGGGTGCTGCCGTGGCCGGTCAGGACGTAGAACACCTCGTCATAGAGGTGGCGCAAGGGGGCGCTCTTGGCGCCGGGGGCAATGTCGATGAGTTGCACGGCGACGAAATCGCCCCGCCCCTTGAGATGAACCAGCGCGCCCGCGACGCCGAACCGCTGCCAGGGCGCGGTGTCCATGGTCAGCATGTCGACGGCGAAATCCTCGACGATGGGCACGCCTTCGCCCCTCGCCCAGTCGAGATAGGGGTCGAGCAGGAACTTCGTCCCGGCATCGGGGGCGTCGGCCATCGGGCGGTCCCGGGCGCCGGGCGTCATTCAGGGCCGGGCAGGACCGCCATCATCTCGGCGAGCTGGCCCTTCCATACCCGGTCCAGCGCCCAGCTATCGCCCAGCCCCGCCATCAGCAGATCGAGCTTCTCGGGCGTATCGGCGTGGCGCCGGGCGACGTTCATGAGAAGGGTGCCGTGTTCGACGTCGACCTCGTGGTGCTCCTTGGCGTTGACCTGCTTGTCGAACGGTATCCCGAGGTCCGCCTCGAAGCGCTTGCCCATGCGGTACGACATGCCGCCGCCATCGACATAGTCCGCCGAATTGCTGACCTCGAGCGCGGCGCAGGCGGCGACGGACTTGAGCCACGGGCTGTCCTTGACGAGGTGGATATAGGCATAGAGACAGGTGCGGGTGCCGTCCGCCATGGCTTCGTTGGCGAAGTCTTCCGGCGTGAGGCCGATCAACTCGCTCTGGCGCATCTGCAGCAGATAGTGGGCCTCGACGCCCCTTTCCTCGTTGCCGGCGAGCTCGTCGAGCTCATGCTCCCAGATCAGCCTTTTCACGTCGATCGGCGCCAGCGCCTGGGCGAAGGCCCAGCAATCGCGCCGGTTGAGGTTCCAGTGCGCCTTCTGCAGGGTGTATTTCTGGGCGCGGGCCCGCGTCAGGGGCATCCCCAGCACCCGCCGGTATTGCTCCGATTCGAACTGGGCATTGGCGAGTTCGCGCATCTCGTCCTCGAAGGCCTTCAGTTCATCGGTTATTTCGAGTGCGGTCGACATGATGACATCCTCCCGATTAATCGTTGGTCGCCGGGTCTTGACGATACAAACCAAGCGCGCGAAGGGCCGGCGCGTCGTCGACGGCAAAGAGCACCGCCGCCTCGCCGCCGGAGCCGTTGGCGTGGGCGTGGGGCGCCCAGGCGGGAACCACGAAGCAGTCCCGCTCCCCCCATTCCAGTGTCCGGTCCCCGACCGTTGTCCGCCCGGCGCCGCTGATGACGAGATAGACCTCGCTCGAGGAGTGGCGGTGCGAAGCACCTTCGAAGCCGGGCGGCAGGCTCTGGACCCGGCAGCCAAGGGTGGGCAGGACGGGCCCGCCGGTCTCGGGATGGCGGTACTCGAGCGCCATGCCGTCATGGGGCGAGGCTTGCTTTTCGGTCATCTCGCTGAGCCCCGCCTCCACCTGCTTCCAGGGATAGCGCAGGAGGCCCGACGGCGGATCGTTGCGAACGGGATGTTGTTTTTCGCCATAATTTTCGAACACCGTCTGGTTCAGCGCCCCGACCAGCGGGCCGTCGAGGACATCGAGCCAGATCGCCCGCCCCTTCGACCGGTTGTGGTGATCGTGCCAGTGCCAACCCGGTGTCAGCACCAGATCGCGGTCCTCCATCGGGCAGACCTCGCCGTTGGCCACGGTGAAGAGGTCCGGGTGCCCCTCGATGACGAAACGCAGCGCCGAGATGGAATGCCGGTGCGCCCAGGCGAGCTCGCCCGGCTTGATCAGCTGCACCCCGACATTCATGGTGTGGGTGATGGAGCGCTCGAGCCCCGGGTTGGTGAAAATCAGGCTGCGCCGGGCGGTGAAGCTCTCCGGTATGGCCTCGCAGGACTGATCGAGGAAGGCTTCGGTATCGCGCCACTTCCAGACGTGGGCCTCGCCGCGGACGGCGGGCTCCCACACATCGCCGCGCCACGCCCCACCCTTGCCTTCGTCGCGAAGCGCGTCGGAGGTCCATTGCCCGCGCATATGGGCGTCCGCGAGCTTGGCGTTGAACGCCTCGAGATTCTCGCCTTCCCGGTAGGCCATGCTCTCCTCCCCGGCTCGCGCCGCGCCACCAAGGCAGACCGCCACCCTTGCCGCAACCGCAAGAGCTTCATTATCGAAGCTTTGGGCCGATCCAACAACCCCCGGCCCGGCGGCCGCTTGATTCGGGGCTTTGGGCGGGGCATCAGTGATGATTGCCGAATGTATCCCGGCAGACATTGGCGCGGACTCATTGGCACTTCTGCTCCCGAAGCGGAGATAACAGTTTCCCGCTGCTGGTGGCTTTAACTCCCACAATGCCCATATCCATATAACCAGGAAGCCCCGACGGCTATTTTGATGGTCGGAATTGGGGGTCATCTGGGGAATGTCGATCCTATTTCTCTCGGCGTCCCGCGGACGCCTTGCCCGGACCCCCGGTCCCGGCGCTTGTGGAGGATCCATGCGGTTCCGTCTCGGTTGCACGCTCGACTACGTCGTCCCGGAGCCCTCGGTGTTCTTCTTCAACGTCGCCGTGGCGCGGTGCCCGCGCCAGCGCCTGGTGCGCGAGGAACTGCGGCTGGCGCCGGCCCTGACTCCGGAAGAGCTGGTGATCCCGGCGACGGGCGCGCGCTTCACGCGGCTCGACGTGCCCGCGGGCCACCTGTCGCTGCGCTACGAGGCGCACGTCGAGCGTGCGCCGGAGCCACCCCGGCCCGCCACCGACGCGGCGGCGGCGCTCGGCCGGACGCCGCCGGAGGTGCTCCCCTACCTGTTCTCCAGCCGCTATTGCCAGGCCGATCTGCTGACGGACCTCGCGTGCGAGGTGGCCGGCGACGTGCCCCCGGGCCCGGCGCAGGTCGCCGCCATCTGCGACTGGGTGTACGCCAACCTGCGCTACCTGCCCGGCGCAAGCGATACCAGCACCTCCGCGCTCGACACCGCGCGCGACCGGACCGGGGTCTGCCGCGATTTCGCCCACCTCGCCATCGCGCTCTGCCGGGCGATGGGAATCCCGACCCGCTTCGTGACCGGCTATGCCTGGGGGCTCTTCGTGCCCGACTTCCACGCCTGCATGGAGGCCTTCTTGGCCGGGCGCTGGCACCTGTTCGATCCCAGCCGCAAGGTCGCCACCGACCGGATGGTACGCATCGGCACGGGCCGCGACGCGGCCGACGCCTCCTTCGTCACCATCTTCGGCGACGGCCGGCCCAGCGAGCTGACGGAGATGGCGGTGTTCGCCGAACCGGCCCCCGACGAAACGCCCGCGACGACGGCGCGGCACAGGGCCTGAACGGTCAGTCGCCGGAACTCTCGGCGTCCTCCCGGGGGAACCACGCTGGCGGCCCGGTCCGCGCCGGAACGACGGCCGCTTTCATCCGCCAAGCCGGCATTCTGGCCCGCTCCGCGCTTTTGGCGCATCGAATTCGGACCGAGACACGACTCTCGGTGCGCCCGCTTGATTCGGGGCTTTCACCGCGCTATCAGTGATGAAGACCGAATGTGTCCCGGCGGCCGCTGGAAGCCGGGGCAGGGGAGAGACCAAACCATGATCGAGGGCATCCTCCATCCGCTGATCACCCCCTTCGACGGGGAGGGCGAGGTCGATGAAAGGGTCTTGCGCGACCTCCTCGACGGGGCGATCGAGGCCGGGGTGCATGGCTTTTTCCTGCTCGGCTCCCAGGGCCAGGGGCCGGCGCTGACCTATGAGGAGCGGGCGCGGGTGGCCCAGGTCGGCATCGAGCATGTCGGCGGCCGGGTACCGGTCATCATCCATGTCGGCACCACCGATCTGCGCTCGACCCTCGATCTGGCGCGCCACGCCGAGGCCGACGGCGCCGACGCCATCGCCGTCATTCCCCCCTATTACTACACCGACCATCTGGCGGGCGAGATCGACGCCCATTTCCTCGGCGTGGCGCGGGAAGTGGGCTTGCCGATGGTGATCTACAACAACCCGCCCTATGCCGGCTGCGACATCACCGCCCCCTGGCTGGCGCGCCTCGCCGGCAAGATACCCTCGCTCTCAGGCATCAAGCTGTCTTATTCCAACCCCGTCGCCCTGTTGCAATACGTCAACGCCGTGCCCGAGCGGGTCGCCATCTATTCGGGCTCGGTGGTCAACCTTTGGGGCGCCCAGCCCTGGGGCGTCAAGGGCGCCATCAACCCGCCGGCGGTGCTCTATCCCGAACTCGCGGTCGCCATCTGGGAGGCGCTGAAGGCGGGCGATCTCGAAGGCGCCAAGGAGATCCAGGGGCGCATCTATGAAATCGCCCGGCGGATCGGGGCGCTGGTCAAGAAGTTCGGCCGGCCGGTCTACCGCGAGGGCCTTCGCATGATGGGCTACGACGTCAAGGTGTTCCCGCGCTGGGAAAGCGGCGAGTTGACCGAGGGGGCCAAGGCGGAACTCGAGGACATCGTGACGAAGGCCCGGACCGGCGGCCAGGCCAAGGCCAGCGCCGTCTCCTGACCCCGGCTGAAAACAGTCCTCCCTACCGCTTCAGGAAACCGAGCTTATCCGCCCATTTGGCGCGGACCTTTGCGGCGGTGTCCCGGTCCACCCGGTTGACCTTGGGGAAGCGCTCCTTCCAGTGATAGGGCCTGACCGCGTAGATCACCATGCGGCTGTTGGTGATGTCGCCGGCCGCGCGCTTCTCCGGCGTCAGCGTCGGGTCGATGTGCCCGGTCCAGTAGCCGTCGAGGATATCGGTCTGGGTCTTGGGGTCCCAGCGCGTCGCCATCGCCCACATCACCTCGGCTGGATTCGCGGTCGGATGTCCTTTCTGTTACCATCTTCAGCAACTGGGACGAGCCGTCTGGGGAATGTCGGCTTAATAGTTAGGTCGCACGAGCGTGAAGTGACGATATGGGACGCTTGGTATGCTGTCTCCTGCTATTGCTGGTCGCGGACGCCAAAGGCGACGAGCTCTTCGTTGCCAATTCCCGAGATAACCCAAGTCGATTGTGGGCTGGCCTCGATGTAACGGTGGAGGAGACACAGAGAGACGGAAGGGTGTCTATATTCAGGGTCCATGATGGAGGGGGTAGTGGGGTGGGCGCTGCAGGTCGGTTCTTTGTCTGTACGGTGTTGTTACTGGCCAAGCAGCGAGGTTACGTCAGCTACTCGAACACCAATCCAATCGATGGGCGCAGCGTTGTGATCTTTCTCAAAGAACATGACGAAGATATCCAAGCCCTCATCGACAGTGGATATCGTGAGTACGAGTTTTTCGAACGAGTTGGTGCTGAGGGATGGGCAACGCTGGAAAAGCTATGTGCAGCTGCAGGCACGCAGTAACCTAACCAGCGAACGTGTGATCTCTGCTTCGGTTCTTGGACCCGGGCGTTGCGCCGATCGGGCTTTCGCCTCGATCGCCGGCGTGAGCGTTCGGACTTAAGTGGCCCTTGGAGAATTCCTACTTAAGTTAGGAGACCAGCGAAAGGGCTTGGAAAAATCTACATGGCCCGGCTTGGCTTGGATGTCTCTCTATGGGCTAGGAGCGCCCGTTTCCGTACCCGCGCCCACACGCACAGAAGCCCTCTAAAACATGCCTTCGAACTCATGGAACCGGTCCTGCCAGGCCGGAAACGAGGGGTCGATCTGGCGGGCGTGGTCCAAATCCTGTCGCGCTTTGTCATGATCGCCGAGAAGCCAGTAGGCAAGCGCGCGATGGTCGAGGGGGTCGGGATCATCTGATTGCAGGCGCAGGCTTTCGTTGCAGTCTAGCAGCGCCTCACTGGGACGGCGCGTCAGCCCGTAGGCCCAACAACGGTTGTTATAGGCCTTGGCAAAGTGGGGATTGAGGTGGATGGCTTCGTTGTAATCCCGGATGGCTTGCTCGTAGTTGCCCTTGTCAAGGTAAACAAGGCCTCGATTGTTGTAAGCCGAGACATAGTCGGGATTGAGGCGGATGGCTTCGTTGAAATCGACAATCGCCCGGTCGATGAGGCCCTTGGAGCGATAGGAATTGCCCCGGTTGTTGTGGGGCCAGGCAAAGCTGGGATCGAGGCGGATGGCCTCGTCGTAATCCCGGATGGCTTGGTCATAGTCGCCCTTGTCATCGTAGGCGCTGCCCCGGTTGTTGTAGGTGAGCGCGTTGCCTGGATCGAGGCGGATGGCTTCGTTGTAATTCTGGATGGCTTGGTCGTAGTTGCCCATGCGTAAGTAGACGACACCCCGGTTGTCGTAGGCCTTGGCAAAGCTGAGATTGTGGCGAATGGCGTCGGTGTAGTCCGAAATGGCTTGGTTGTAATTGCCCTTTTGGTAATAGGAGTTGCCCCGGTTGTAGTGGGCGGAGGCGAATTGTCCCACCGTTAAATCGCCCTGGTTGATGCAGCGGCTGAAATGGTCGATGGCAAGGTCGTGGTTGCCCGCCTTCTGCGCGGCCAAACCCTTGCTGCAGTAGTCCAGATCCTCGCTGCACGCGCTGGGGAGGGCGAGGACGAATAGCAAGGCCATGACCGCAAGTACGCGCACGGCAACCCTCCGAGCCAATAATTATACCATAAGACAGAAGAATGACGATCACAGCACGATCTGTATCCGGACTGCGTCCCGATACACGAATTCAAGCGAGACCTCTGTATAGCCGGTCTTGAAACATTTGGGGCTCTAACACACGCTCATAGGTCCGCCTCATGGCTACATCCGGACTCAATCACCGCGCCGGAACGACGGCCGCTTTCATCCGCCAAGCCGACATTCGAGTCCGCATGGCGCTTTCAGCGCGTCAAATTTCAAACCGAGACGCGACCCTCGGCGCCGCCGCTTGATTCGAGGCTTTCGGCGGGGTATCAGTGATGATGACCGACTGCATCGCGGCGCTGGTCAAGAAGTTCGGCCGGCCGGTCTACCGCGAGGGCCTTCGCATGATGGGCTACAACGTCAAGGTGTTCCCGCGCTGGGAAAGCGGCGAGTTGACCGAGGGGGCCAAGGCGGAACTCGAGGACATCGTGACGAAGGCCCGGATCGGCGGCCAGGCCAAGGCCAGCGCCGTCTCCTGACCCCGGCTGAAAAGAGACTTCCTTAGCGCTTGAGGAAATTGAGCTTGTCCGCCCATTTGGCGCGGACCTTTTCGGCGGTGTCCCGGTCCACCCGGTTGACCTTGGGGAAGCGCTCCTTCCAGTGATAGGGCCTGACCGCGTAGATCACCATGCGGCTGTTGGTGATGTCGCCGGCCGCGCGCTTCTCCGGCGTCAGCGTCGGGTCGATGTGCCCGGTCCAGTAGCCGTCGAGGATATCGGTCTGGGTCTTGGGGTCCCAGCGCGTCGCCATCGCCCACATCACCTCGGCTGTATTGGTGATGTCGATATCGTCGTCGACGACGATGGTCAGGCGCCCCATATAGGCGCCCGGCCCACACGCGGTCGCCACCATGCCGGCCATCTTGGCGTGGCCGGCGAACAGTTGCTCGATGGCGACGACGTTGATGAAGCGGCTGCCGCCGCCCTGCATCTTCCACACCCCCTTGACGCCGGGGACCCCGGCGGCCTCGATGGCGTCCCAGATGGCGGCGGCGCCGGCGAGGTGGGTCTGGCGGCCGGGGAATGTGGGAAGCGCCGGCGGCTGGCCGACGATGATGGCGTCGTCGCGGTGATAGGCGGCCTCGACCCGGAAGACCGGCTCGGGCCTCGGCGTCGCGCCGTAATAGCCGGTCCATTCGCCGAACGGTCCTTCCTCGAAGCTCCCCTCGGCAACCGGCGGCACGTGCCCCTCGAACACCAGTTCGGCATCGGCCGGGATCGGCAGGCCGGTGATCGGCCCCGGCACGACGTCGATCGCCCGGCCCAGCGCGGCGCCGGCGACGGCGAACTCATCCACGCCCACCGGCGCCGCGCCCCTGGCGGTGGCGCCCAATACCGGCGCCTGGCCGACGCATACCACCATCGGGCAGGCCTCGTCCCGGTCCCAGTATTTCTGGCGGATGATGGCGCCGTGCTTGCCGCTATCGATGAAGACGGTCAGCGCCCGCGGGCCTTGGACCTGGACCCGGTAGGTGCCGACATTGACCCAGTCGGTGCCGGGATCCCGGGTGATGACGAGGCATTCGGTGCCGATGTAAGGCCCGCCATCCCCGGCGTGCCAGAGCGGCGCCGGGAAGGCGCCAAGATCGAGCGCGGCGCCGGTCTTGACGTTCTCCATCACCGGTCCGGTGTCGACCGGCCTGGGCGGGATCGGGCGCCGGGGCGCCTCGCCCTTGCGGCTCTTGCGCAGCGCCTCGACCGCCGCGAGGTCGAGCGGCCCGACCAGGATCGGCGAGGAACGGACGTTGACGACGATCCTGAATTTCGGATCGGCGCCCTTGATCTCCTCGAACAGCAGCACCGGCGGATAGGTGGCCTCGAGGCTGAGCTCGCAAAGCGCGCCGATCTCGAGATTGGGGTCGGCGCCGCGGACGATTTCGAGCTCCCCGCGTCGCTCCGAAAGCCTGAGGAATTGGCGCAGATCGCCAAGCGCGGCGAGGCGCTCGTCCTGCTCCTTTCGCCCCTTCACCCTTCGACCTCCCTTATCGTTCCCGGCCCCCGCCGGCCCGGCCCATCATAGTCCCTCGGGGCGAAAACCGTCCAAGCCTTCTGCTTGAGCCGGCGCTGTCAATCATCCACAAGTGATATAGACTCATCGGATGGTCCCCATAGCGGCATCGGCGATACTGCTGGTGGCCGTCGCCGCCGCCAACCTTGGCGCGGCGGCGGCGGCGACGGACACCGTGATCGAGCTCAAGAACCCTGAATCCGAGAAGGGCGAGGGCATAGGGATCGAGCTCAGGGGAATCGTCATCATTCCCGGCCGCCCCCTGGCGATGTTCGAGCGGCCGAATTCGAAGACGGTCATTCGCGCCGGCGTGGGACAGAAGGTGGGAGATTGGACGATCGAGCGTATCCTCGCCGATCGCGTCGTCCTCAGCCGGGGAGAGGCCCGGCGGGAGCTCAAGCTAAGACACACGGCCCGCCCCAACCTTGACCGGTCCGGGGGTCCCGATGGCGGCGTTTTGACCGATGACCGTCTCATCAGGGACTTCGATCTCGTCGCCTTTCACAACGAACACTCAAGCGGCATCGCCCGGTATCTTCGCAAATGGGTTAGCCCCATGCGCATCTACATCGACAGCCGCGCCGGCGACGCAAGGGAGCAGCGGCGCCTCACCAAACGCCACCTACGCCATCTGGCGAAGTTGACCGGGCACGACATCAGGGTGGTCGAGGAGCCCGCCGGCGCCAACGTCATCGCCGTGTTCGAGAATGAAGGCGGCCTGTCACGGGTGTTCGAGGAATATTTCCCCGACGCGCCCGAGATGGAGGCCCTGATGAACAAAAGCGTTTGCCTCGGCCGCTACACCGTCAATGGCAGATCCGAGATCGTCGGGGCCGTCGTCATTATCCCTCCCGACAAGGCCGCGGCGAGAGGAAAGTTGCTCCACTGCATCATCGAGGAACTGACCCAGATCCTTGGTCTGCCCAACGATTCCGATGAGGTGGCGCCCTCGATATTCAACGACCGAAGCCGATACAGGGACCTGACCGGACACGACATGATTCTCGTCATGCTGCTCTATGACCGGCGTCTTTACCCCGGCATGGAACGCCAAGAAGCACTCCGGGTGGCGCGCAAGATACTGCCGCAAATCCGCGGTTCGGTGATCTCGGCCGGACCCGCCCCATAGGGCCCGGGCCGTCATAGCCCCTTGGGGCGAAAACCGTCCAAGCCAAGTTGGCCTCGAACGCCAGAGACCAGCCAAGCCCCGGTTGTGGCAACCAAACGACCTCCGTCGGGAGGCCCTGGGGTTGCCGGCCAGGCAATCGTTAGCTAAGCTAACTAAAATAGTAAGTGTTACTTGACAACGGCGATGGATTGGTGTTTAATTCCCCCGGCTTGAAACGGCGCCCGCCTCACGGGACCGGCCTCGGGCCAAGCGAACATAATGTCCAGGAAACATGATCGAACACGCACCCCGGCGCGACCGCGCGGGGCAAGCAGGAGAACGGCATGTCAATTCACGACTCGCGGACATCCATCGGCCGCGCCGGGCTGATGTCCATGATGGGGGATCCACGGCATTTCGACGGCAATCACCCAGAGCACGATATGGTGGTCGATATGATCCGCCGGGGCTTCGAGTTGGTCATGGGCGAGGTGGACGCCCCCGGTTTCGCCACCCTGTTCGATAACGACGTCGCCAACGGGCGAAGGATCGACCTGATGAACAGCGACGCCCGCGCCGCTTTCGGCCGCGGCCTCCTGCTCCAGGCGATCCGCGCCGAGGGCGCCGCCATGCCCCCGGGCTTCGACAGGGAGGGCCGTGGCGGCGCCCGGCTTGCGCAACCCCCTCGCCGCGCCAAGGGCCGAAGGCGACCCGGCACCGAGGGAGCCCCAAGAGCGAAAAGACGATCCCCCCATATTAGCGCCCGCCACTCAGGCCAAGCCCCAAGCGGGCGAAGGCGCGAAGCCGCCCGAGCAGATCGCGATGTCGAGACGGCCCACACAGCCCATACGGCCCAAGGCCCAGCGGGAGATCGACGAAGCCAAGCGCAACCCCGGCGATGAGAAAATCATCTTCACGATGGCAGAGAGCCGCCAGTGGGCCGTCCTCAAAGACAGGCGGGTGCGGTTCAACATTGAAGACAATCCCGCAGAAAAAGGTGGGGTGCCAGCATGGCGTATACATGCCCTTGGGGTTGAGGCCGTAAGAAAGCACGACGCGATCATCGTAAGGGAAGCCAAGCGCAAGGGTGTTGACCCGGACCTGGTCCGTGCCATCATGTACATGGAGAACGCCGATGGCCATAAATTTGGGCTTTCCTATTTGGCTGAGACAGCGGGAATGGCGAAAAGCCTGTTACCCATGAACATCAAACCGGGCATGTGGGCCGGCCTGGACGGCGTGAAAAAGGAAGAGTTCGAGAACCCGGAGGCAAACATCCGCGCCGGTGTAACATTGATCAAGAGGATCCAGGACCGCCTCGACGACCCGTCAGAGGCAAAAATCGGTTCGATCTGGAACTATACAGGCGCCGAAAAAGTGAATGATAAAGGCGCGCGCATTCAAAAAATCTACGATAAAATAAAAAAGCTTGGCTTCAGGGCGTTCGCGGTGACGGGAAAGTGCTGATACTCGATCGGCTGCTCAAGCTCTACCTTATCCTGTCCCTCGCGGCGCTCGTCGGCTGGTTCAGGTTGGGAATTCATATCTCGCTTGAGCAGAACCCGAACGCCACCTATTGCGAATACAAATTGCCCGATTCGGAAACCAATTATGTGCAAAGTAGTGGTGAGCGCTGCCGTATTCGCTTCGACGCATTTGCCGGTGAGTTTGGCGTCCTTTTCATCATCTTCATCCTGGTTCTTCACGGCCCCGTCTATCTCTTTTTCCTGATCCGCCACGGCGTCCGAAGACGAATGCCCGCAGGAACCTAGATGCCGCCCGGATGAGCTGGATTAGAGTCTACTTCGCCATGGTCACCCTCTCCGTCCTAACCTGGTACGGCGTCGGGGGGTATATGTATTTGGAGGAAAACCATGCCGGCATTTATTGCGACTTCACGGTCCCGGCGGATGAGGCGAATTTCGTCAACTATCAGGGGAAGCATTGCCGCATCCGGTTCGAGACCTTCGCATCCGAATTCGGGCCGCAGTTCCTGATCGTGTTGGGCCTCGCCCTTTTGCCGGGGTATGTTTACCTGGCGGCGCGCCGCCTGCGGCGCAGGCATCGTGAATTATCGGGACAACAAGGCTGATCCGGGACCGCCATTCCATGACCGTCCGTCCGGCATACCATCTGGTTTCGCTTGGCGTCTCGGTGCTGGCGACCGTCGGATGGTATTTTCCCGGAAGCGGGCTAGCCGCCGTGCCTTTCTTGGACGGCTTCCCACCCCCCCTGGCACTGAAAAGCCTTATCTATCACTTCATCCCCTTCTGGATGACGATGGGTCTCTTCTGCCTCGTACTCATCGTCAAAACGGCGGTGGTTCGGATTCTCAAAGGGAATGCCCGCCGACCCACCAGGCAAAGGGCGGACAAAGGGGCGGCCATCCGGGCGATGGCGCGCATCGGCTTTCTTGGCGTCGCGATTGCCGCGACGTTGTACTGGACCGGCAATACGGTGGTCGAAGCCACCAAGATGACCCCCGTGGCCTCGAGCTGCGGCACCGACTTCGATCTGCTTTGCGCCTCGGCGATCCCATTTTTTCATTTAGTGTGGGCGATGAATTTTTTCATGAGTGTGGGAATCTTTTATTCCGCCTATCTTGTCGGTGCGGCCGTAAGCCGGGTTTGGCTCAAACGCTGAGGATAGGCCTCCGGCCGCTGACCCGCACCACCGGCCCGCCCGACACCTCCACCGCTAGTCCTATTCCAGGACCTTGGGCCAGTTGCCGTCCGCGCCGCGGATGAAACCCGGTATGTCTTGCGCCCAGCGCCGTTGCACCGAGGCGTCGTAGTTGAGATAGAGCTTGCCGCCGACGATGCGCCAGTATTTCGGGTCGGCCTTGGCGGTGTAACCCTGGCTCACCGCCCAGGCGCAATAGCCGCCATATCGCGGCGCATAGGATTCGGGATCGGCGCGGAACCGCGCGAGATTCTCTTGGCTGGCGAAGCGCCATGTCGCGCCTTGGTATTCGGTCTCGAACTTGGCCGAGCCCTCGACCGGCCGCCCTTCGGTAAAATAGGCCACCGGGTCATAGCCATCGACGGCTTGGCTCGAGAGAAACCCGGTATAGATTTGCGCCTTGGCCGCCATCGCCGGGGAAACGCCAAGGAAAAGCATGGCGAAAAGCAGCAAGAGGGATAGACGGATAGGATTCATCAACATGGGAATCACCTCGTTCCAAATATCATGTTTCGCCGGTCGGCGCCGATGGCGATGATCGATCTTATCTTGGGTTGGAACCCCGCCACCGCAACAAGCAAAGGGCGCTTACATCGGGCGGCGGGGATCCGGCAAGTCGGCGGTTACATTCCCTTTTTCTTGGCCCCACAGGGGTTGCACGGGTTCTTGGCGGCACAGGGATTCTTGGCCCCACAGGGGTTGCACGGGTTTTTCGCCGCGCAGGGGTTCATGGCCCCACACGGGTTCTTGGCCCCACACGGGTTCTTGGCCCCACACGGGTTCTTGGCGGCGCAGGGATTGCAGGGGTGGCTGGCGGCAAGCTGGACCGGAGCATCGAGGCTCGCGGCCATCGCCGCCGGCAACGCCCCCGCCATGATCGCCAGGGCGGCGGCCGAGCCCAGCAGCATCGCCGTGCTCTTGCGGTTAAGGGTGTTGGATTTCGACATGATTGAATCTCCTATATTCAACTGAACTCGGGGAAGGATCATCCAGCCCTCGGCCCTAGGGGAGGAACTCGATGGTGATCTCGACGACCGGGTTGCGCCAGCCGTGAACCGATGGCTTCAGCTGCCCGCCGCCGTAAATGCCGTTATGGACGTGAATGAAGCCCTCGCCATCCCCGGCATCCGTCCCGGCATCCTTACTGTTTCCGAGTTTGCTTGCCGGTACGTCGCCTGACTTTTCATTGTTTTCCTCGCTGCCAGCGTCATAAGCCGGGGCGAAAACGGTGATCTCGCCGGTAGTGGGCAGTTTCACCCCGCGCACCGCGTAGAAACCATCGTTGGTCGCCGCCAGCATGCCGACGGCGGTCAGGAATTCGGCGTCGGTGTCTATGACGATATCGTTCGATTCGGAAGGCAACGCGATGCCACCGTGGTCGCCGAAGAGAACATCGGCCGTCGTGGCGGCCACCGAACCGGCGAGATCACTGGGATCCCCGGTTTCCGCCATGGTCGCCAGATCGGCGCTCGGCGCATCGCCGATCTCGAACAGCGAGAAAGTGCCGTCGTGGGTGATGATCAGGCCCGGGGCGAGCGGTTGCCCATGGGTGGCATTGGTCACCGTGACCCTGTATTGGGCGGCCAGGGCGCCCTGGTTGATGGCCACGGCGCTTACGGTAACGAGGGCCCCGACGATGAGCCCTCTCAAAATCGTCTGTTTCATCCGACATTCCTTTTCACAATGCTTGGGTTGATTTCGATGCGGCCATTGGGCCGGCCGCGTCGCGCGGCCTCCCCGCCGTCCTTGCGCACTGTCTCAGGTAATGTTCACGGAAGTATCGCGCCGGGATCACGAAGCCATAACATCGATCAATTTTCCTCGATCATCGGCGCCGGCGGCCCCTAGGGGGCTGGGGCTTTCCGCGCCCCCGCCCCCCATCGAGCAAACCTTATGGTTTCGTGATACTTCCGTGACAATATGGTGCTAATTCAGGGCCTCGATTTCGCCGCCGGAGGAGCGACCCTTGCCGATGCCAAAGCGCGTCCTCGTCATCGAAGACAGCCGCGATATTGCCGAGCTGCTGTCACTGCACCTCGAGGACCTCGGCTGCGAAGTGACCCTCGCGGATGACGGGCTGCTTGGGTACGAGGAAGCGCGCTCGGGCCGCTATGACCTGATCATCCTCGATCTGATGCTGCCGGGCATGGATGGCATCGAGATTTGCCGCCGGCTGCGCGGCGAGGGGGCCTATACGCCGATCCTGATGTTGACGGCGAAATCCTCCGAGTTGGACCGTGTCCTCGGGCTCGAGATCGGCGCCGACGACTATCTGACCAAGCCGTTCTCTATCCGCGAGCTGATGGCGAGGGTGAAGGCGATCTTCAGGCGGGTCGAGCAACTGAACACGCAAGACCGAGGCGCCGATACCATCACCCAGGGCGATATGACCATCGATACCCGGAAACGGCGGGTCACGGTCGGGGAAGGGGTTATCGAGCTGACGAGCAAGGAATTCGACCTGCTGCTCCACCTCGCCCGCCAGCCGGGCCAGGTCTATGCGCGAAAACAGCTTCTCGACGCCGTGTGGGGGCACGGCAGCGAACATTTCGAGCACACGGTCAACACCCACATCAACCGGCTGCGCGCCAAGATCGAGCACGATCCCGCCGATCCGCGCTTTCTTCTGACCGTTTGGGGCGTCGGCTACAAGTTCAACGATCGATTGGGGGATTGAGTTCGATGCCCCGCGGTCTTTTCGGCAAGCTTGTGGTCGTCCTCCTGGCGCTGCTCTCGGTGACCAGCATCTTCTACGTCGCGCTTACCGTGGCGACCACCCGCCTGCATATCCAGGAGGTCACGCAAAACCTCCACCGCTCCCTCGCCGCCGATTTGACCAAGAAGACGCGGCTCATGGACGGCGAGAAAATCGACCGCGCCGCGCTCAAGAAGATCTTCGACATGCTGATGGTGGTCAATCCGGCGATCGAGGTCTATTTGCTCGATGCCGGGGGAAAGCTTCTTGCCTATTCGGCGCCGCCCGACAAGATCAAGCGCCAGCGGGTTTCGCTGGAACCGATCCAGGCCTTCCTGGCGGACGACAGGAACCTTCTGATCCGGGGCGACGATCCGCGCGATTCCAATGAGCGGAAGATTTTTTCGGTGGCGCCGATCAGACAGTCGGGCCGGCTCAGCGGTTATCTCTACATCGTTCTCGGCGGCGAGATCTACGACTCGGTCGCCGACATGTTCGAGACCAGCTGGATCATGCGCCTCAGCGTCGGGTTGGCCGTCGCCAGCCTGCTTCTCGTGGCGGTGGCCGGCATCCTCTCGTTCAACTGGCTGACCCGGCGTCTGCGGCGCTTGACCGGCCTGGTTCGCGCCTTCAAACAGAAGGACGCGCATGAACCCTCCATTTCGGGCCGTACGCCGCCGGACCGGTCGATGGACGAGATCGACGAGCTCGCCCTGACCTTCGAGGAGATGGAGCAACGCATAAACCAGCAGATCGGGGACCTGGAACAGGCCGATTCCCTGCGGCGCGAGCTGATCACCAACATTTCCCACGATCTACGGACGCCTCTCGCCGCTCTCCAGGGCGCTCTCGAGACCCTCCAGATCAAGGACCGGAGCCTGAGCAATGATGACAAGCGCCGCTATCTCGACCTGGCCCACAAGCATAGCCAGCGCCTCGGCCGGCTGATCACCGACCTGTTCGACTTGGCGACCCTCGAAAGCCACGATCACCAGCTTCGCATCGAGCCCTTCTCGCTCGCCGAACTGGTGCAGGACGTGGCCCAGAAGCTCCAGCCCACGGCCGAGCAAAAAGGCCTGCGGTTGGGGGTGGACATACCGTTGAACACCTCCCTGGTGTCCGGTGACATCGGCCTGATAGAGCGGGTGCTGACCAACCTTACCGACAACGCCATCAAGTACACAGCCCCCGGCGGCAACATCGAGATGCGCATCGTTCGCGGGCCGGAGGGCATTACCGCCTGCGTCGCCGATACCGGCCAGGGCATCGCGGCGGAGGATTTGCCGCGCGTCTTCGACCGCTCCTATCGGGCGGCCAAGGATCGCGGCGATGGCGGGGAGAGTTCCGGCCTCGGCCTCGCCATCGCCCAGCGCATCGTGCAGCTTCACGGCGGCCGGCTCGATGTCGAAAGCCTCCCCGGCGTCGGCACCACCTTCAGCTTCAGCCTTTCGGCGGTTCCGGGCTGACCGGCCGCGCCCGCGCTTTGGCGGCTCACCCAAACGACCGCCGCCGCCGTTTTGCCGACGCCATCGATGACGGTTATCCGGCTCCGTCCCTCGCCGATGGATGTCCAGGAAACCTTGCGGCGGCGATGGCGTCGAGGAACGGCGCCGCGAAATCCTTCAGTTTGACCGCGCCGACGCCGTTGACCTCGGAGAATTCGGCGGCGGTTCGCGGCCGCCGCCGCGCCATGTCGGCGAGCGATCTGTCGGAAAAGACGACATAGGCCGGCACGCCGCGCTCCTTGGCGAGGCCGAGGCGCAGTTCCTTGAGCCGGCCGAACAGCGCGGTTTCGGCCTCGGACAGCTCGGCCACGGGCGCGGCGCTCCGGGACTTGCGGGGTGCCGGCGGGGCGGGGCGCATGGTATCCTGGCGATAATCGAAGCTTTCCTCGCCGTCGAGCAGCGCCCGGCCCTTCTCCGTGGCCGCCAGGCCGCCATAGCCTTTCACGTCGAGGCGGAGGAATCCCGCCGCCACCAGCTGGCGGATGAGGGAGCGCCATTCCTCCTTCTTGTGTTCGGCGCCGGCGCCGAAGATGGCCAGGCGGTCATGGCCGGCCCTGGCGACCTTCTCCGTCAGCGCGCCTCGCAACACATCGATGATGTGGATGGCGCCGAAGCGTTGCCCGGTGCGGTAAACCGCCGAGAGGATTTGCTGCCCCTCCGCCGTGCCGTCCGCCATGTCGGCGGGGTCGAGGCAGACGTCGCAGTTGCCGCAGGGCCCGGTCTTTTCGCCGAAATAGGCGAGCAGGACGCCGCGGCGACACGCCGGGGACTCGCAATAGCCGAGCAGCGCGTCGAGGCGCCGGTGCTCGCGCCGCTTGCGCTCCTCGCCGGCCTCTTCCTGCTCGATGAACACCCTGCGCATGCGGATGTCGCCGAGCCCGTACAGCATGTGCGCCTCGGCCGGGAGGTCGTCGCGTCCGGCGCGGCCGATCTCCTGGTAATAGGCCTCGAGGCTCGCCGGCAGGTCGGCGTGGAAGACGAAGCGGACGTCGGACTTGTCGATCCCCATGCCAAAGGCGATGGTCGCCACGATCACCACGCCCGCCTCGGTCATGAAGACGTTCTGGTTGGCATCGCGCGCCGCCTTGTCCATGCCGGCGTGATAGGGCAGGGCGTGGACCCCCTCCTCGGCAAGAAAGGCGGCCGCCTGTTCGGTCTTTTTCCGCGACAGGCAATAGACGATACCGCTCATCCCGCGATGGCGTTCGATGAAGATGAGCAACTGGGGCTTCCAGTTGCGCTTCATCTCCACCGTAAGCTTTATGTTCGGGCGGTCGAAGCCAAGGACGATGGTCTCGGCATCGCCGGCGAACAGCTGCGCCGAGATGTCTTCGCGGGTGACCTCGTCGGCGGTTGCCGTCAGCGCCGCGGTGGGAACGCCGGGAAAGATCTCCCGCAGGCGGGTGAGGGCCTGGTATTCGGGGCGAAACGAGGGACCCCATTGGGAGATGCAGTGGGCCTCGTCGATGGCGATCAGGCGGACGTCGAGCCGTCCGAGCGCCGCCAGCATGCGCTCGGTCATCAGCCGTTCCGGCGCCATGTAGAGAAGCCGCGTCTCGCCCGAGGTGGCGCGCCGCCAGGCGGCGACATTCTCGGCGCGGCTGCGCGAAGAGTTGATGGCATCGGCGGCGACGCCGGCGAGACGCAATGCCGCCACCTGATCTTGCATCAGGGCCACCAGCGGCGAGACGACGATGGTGATGCCGCCCTGGACCAGCGCCGGCAGCTGAAAGCAAAGCGACTTGCCGGAGCCCGTCGGCATGACGGTCAGCACGTTTCGCCCGGCCAGCAGCGCGTCCACCGCCTGCTCCTGCCCGGGACGGAAATCGTCGAAGCCGAAGACCTCTTTCAAGACCCGTCGTTTTTCGTCGCCATGGTTCCCGGACGGCTGCATCGGACACCATTCTAATGTTTCCCGCCAAGAATGCTAGATTGCCCCCAGGACTTACTTTCATCGAAGGATGGAATAAATGGGAGCCGGGCGAACATGGCGAAGAAGAGATTGAGACCGCTTGCCGACGACGAAATGACCGAAGCGCAGCGGCGCGTAGCCGAGGCGGTCCTATCCGGCCCGCGCGGAGGACTGCGCGGTCCCTTTCCGGCATTGCTGCGAAAGCCCAAGCTGGCCGAATGCGCGCGAAGGCTCAGCGACTGCATCCGCTATGACAATGTTCTGCCGCCGCCGCTTCGGGAATTGGCCATTCTCATCGTCGCGCGCCACTGGGATGCGCATTATGCATGGTATGCCCATAGCACGATCGCACTCGATGAAGGGCTCGGTCCCGCCATCGTCGACGCCATCGCCGAAGGCGAAGAACCGGATGGTCTCGGCGTCGATGAAAAGATCGTCTATGACTTCAGCCGCGAATTGCTGAACAAGAACGATCTTGGCGATGCGACCTACGACGCGGCTCTCGCCCGTTTCGGCGAGGCGGGCGTGGTGGATCTCACGGCGACCATCGGCTTTTACTGTTTGGTCGCGGTAACGCTGAACATGCTTCGGGAAGAGGTGCCCGACGATGGGAAAAGGTTGCCCGACATAGAACCACGATAACCCGATGCCGTGTTTCGTTTATGTCTTGGGGGCCGAGGGGAAAGGCGGAACCCGCACCTATGTCGGATGGACCGACGATTTGGATAGGCGTCTTCGCGAGCATAATTCAGGCACCGGCGCGCGTTCGACCCGAGGCCGCGAATGGGTCCTTCTCTATGCCGAGCGCCACGACACTCGCCGGCAGGCGATGAGCCGGGAATGGCATCTCAAGCGGGACCGGCGGTTTCGGAAAACCTTGACCCCGCCGGCATCGCCAGCGGAAAAGCGATAACCAAGCACCCGGTTCGGCTGGGGCGGCTGTCCCGCCCGATCATGGCCATGCCTGCCCTCCGCCTGCCGCCACCGACCTGCCCTCCGCCCCGCGGCCCATAGCCTCCCGCCGAAGCTTCGCCCGCTTCGGCGGGCGGAGGAAGGTCGGGCGACGGGCCGTACGACTTCGGGAGGCGGGCCTACGCCTGCACACCGGAATTTCCCGCACATTTTCAATCATTTACGGGAGAATTCCCGACGCAGTAGAACAGGGAATGCATCTCCTGGTTCAGGGAATAGCCCACTGGTTCGGCCGCGGGTCCAAATCGGGGGCCCGCGACCAGCGTTACTTTCAGCTTTCGGAAGGGTGGTTAAACGCCGAGTTGCTGGCGCAGGTCGACGATCTCCCTTTGCATGGATCGCCTGGACCGAAGTCAGGTCGAGATTAACGCAAGCAAATACACCAGGACCGGTTTCATCACGCTCGACCCCTCCCGCAAAAAGAATCCCAAGCGCCCTCGGATTGAGGTCAGCCGCGGAAAAGTTCAAGAAATGCAACGGATTCAGGTTTTCGGGAACGACAGTCCCTTTTGGTTAGCCGCGGTGCCGCTCCACCAGCCGCCAGGACTTGATGGCGGCGAAAACCGTGATCTGAATGGCCCAAAAATAGACGTCCGGCGCGATGCCTGTCATCGGCCGGGGCCAAAGGTACGCAAGCAGGGCCATCCCGGCCCATAGCGCCAAGCAACAAAGAACATACTTGCCGCTATCGCGCCGCCCGGACATGGCGATCATGGTAAGGAAGGCCGTTCCGGTGGCGATGTAGGACCGAGGCGGCTCCACCGCGAGATACCAGACGAATATGACAAGACAGACGACGAAGCCCCCAACATGGGCCGCGGCCCTGTTGCCGGAGATCCAGAGCAGGGGCGTGGTAAGGGACCTGGTCAGTGGCGTCGTGGATAGAATCAGGGCGTAGAGCCCAAAGACCACGAGCATCAAGAGCAAGGCATCCGCGCCGGGCAAATCGACCGAAAGGCCGGCCACGAAAGCGCCGAGCCCGGCGATCGCGGCCACCCAATAAGTGCCGACGATAAAATGCGATATCTCCATCCGGCGCGATCGCGGCGTCTCCAGCTTTCGCCGCCACCAGGCCACGGTCTCGGGATCGAGATCCTGCCGAAGAAGCGTGGGGTAGTCCTTGTCGAGTTCCCAGAAAAGATTACCCAGCGCTTGCCAAGTTCCCCAGTCGAGCGCGGCCAGCCGGAATAGAGCCGGACGGCAAGATCCGAGCAGCAGAGCGGCCGCCAGGCCGGTCTTGTCCAGGGCGAACAGCTTCCAGAACCATGACCGTGCCTTCGCTCGCAAGTCTCCGAGACGCGCCTCGGCTTGGGGAATCGCGAGAACGTCGCGCGCCGCCATCTGGTGAAAGTCCGGGAGGTGATCGAGTTCGCGATCCCAGCGAAACGAGTCGATGGCGGGCTTGGCGATGCCGGCCGGAAAATCGCGCCGCCGGGCGATCTCCTCCAAGAGCCGTAGCTCGAACCGCGCCCGGCGTTCGAGACCGCACAGCGCGGGGTCTTCAAGGATACTCTCTAGCCGGAGAGCCGCGTCTTCGACAGTGTCGGCATCCAGACAGGATTCAACTTCCTCGACCAGGGCGTCCACTGTCGCATCGGACTCTCTTTCGGGTGCATCGTGGGTGGCGTTCGGTTCGCTCTCCACGGCGCTCGCGGCCTTACCCTTCGCCGCATCCAGATCGTCGGCGGCGGCCAGGGCTTGCTCGTAGGCTGCTCGGAGCTTCTGGAAGCCTTCTTGGTCGTCTTCCGGATTGACCGACCTTAGCCGGAGTGCATAGGCGCGGCGAATCTCCCGGCGATCCCGTGTCGGTGCTATGCCGAGTTCACGCCAAAGGTCCATGGCTCACGTCGTCCCATTCAAGATCGGGCGCTAAAGGTACGGGGTGCCCTCGATCTGGTTCAGAAGTTCGATGAACCGCTGGCGGGCCTCCGAGATCTCCTCGGGAACCTGGCGCTCCAGAATGGCTTCGAAATGCGCGATCTGCCGGCCGACGAAATCGCGATGGTCGCCCAGCAGTTCTTCATAGAGTCGTTCGGCGCGGGCCATCACGGCGCGATTTTCTTCCCGTTCGCGCGGGTGGATCTTAAAGCGCCCGAGCTCGGCGAGCCGCTTCTCGATCTCTTCCGCCGACAGCACGCCGGGGTTCCCTTCGATGACAATGCTTTGTGATTCGCCTGTGCTCACCACCGTGGCTTCAACCTCGAGGAGCCCGTTGATGTCGTAGGTGAAGCGCACGTCGACCGATTCCTCGCCGGCTGGCTTGGACGGCAACTTCACCCTGGTTTGGCCGAGGTGGATGTTGTCTTTCACTTGGCGGGCCTCGCCCTGGTAAATGTCGATTCGCAACTCCCGCTGGTAGGGGATGACCGTGCAGAAGCGCTCGACGCGGCTGGCCGGGATCGTCGTGTTGCGCTCCAGGATCGGAGCGAAGAGCCCGTCGCGGACCTGATCCCGGCCCAGCGACTGAACGATCTGGATGCCGAGGCTGTAGGGGCAAACATCGGTCAGCACGACCTCGTCCAGGGCCGCATCGCGCGCCTTCAGACCGGCTTGCACGGCGGCGCCCAAGGTCACCACTTCGTCGGGGTTGAGGTGAACCGTCGGCAAGCGGCCGAACAACTGGGCCGCCAGCCGGCGGACGCTCGGCATGCGCGTCGCGCCCCCCACAAGCACCATCTCATCCAGCTCCGACGCGCGGATGCGGGCGTCGCGCAGCGCCCGCTCGCAGGGCGCCCGCAGGCGATCGAGCAAAGGCCGGCACAAGCCCGCGAAGGTGTCTTCGTCGATCGACCAGGAGACCTCCTTGCCCCCGATATTCAGGGTCATGACCCCGGTTTCGCGTTTTGTGATGGCCCGCTTGGCACGCTCTCCCTGGACCCACAAGGCCTGCCGCAACCGGCCGTCTAGATCCCGCTCGTCCAGCGCCTCGGATTTCCTGGCCCAATCGAGAAAGCCGGCGACCAGGCTTTCGACAAAGTCCTCGCCGCCGAGGAAGTTGTCGCCGGCCGTGGCGCGCACCTCCATGACGCCCTCGAACAACTCGAGGATGGACACGTCGAAGGTGCCTCCGCCCAGGTCGAACACCAGGAATTTGCTCTCCACCTCGCGCCGCTCCAAGCTGTAGGCCAGGGCGGCGGCCGTGGGCTCGTTGATCAGGCGCTCGACCTTGAGGCCGGCGAGTTGCCCGGCGGCGCGGGTCGCCTTGCGCTGCGCGTCGCTGAAATAGGCGGGCACCGAGATGACCGCCTCCCGGACCTCGGCGCCCAGGAAGGCCTCGGCGTCTGCCTTGAGCGCGCGCAGCACGAAGGAAGAGAGCTCCTCGGGCCGGAACTTTCGGCGGCCCACGGCGAACTCGCGCGGCGAACCCATGTGCCGTTTGAAGACCGCGGCGGTCTGTCCGGGATGGGTGATCAGCCGCTCCCGCGCGGCCATTCCCACCAGGATTTCGCCAGTCTCGTCGAGACCGACCACCGACGGCGTGAGGTTGTGGCCAAGCGCGTTGGGTATGATCTCGGCACGGCCGTCCCGCCAGACCGCGACCGAACTGTTGGTGGTGCCAAGGTCAATGCCGACGATCATGAATGCCAGCCCGTCTCCCGGCGCACTGAATCCATAGCCTGCGCCAACTCTTGCCGGTTGATTACCAGACTAGCCCAGATATTTCATGAAGCGGAATGATTGTTGGATTCTGGTTTTCCGAGGGGTTCCTGGAAGGGCGAAGCCGGGTTTGCCGCTGGTGGACTGTTGTTGGCGTTGGGCGTCGGGAGTTTTCCGGTATTTTCGGTACGGTCGGCGTGATTTCTGGCCAGCGTCGGAGCCCGCTTGGCATGGCGGTGATTTTTTCAATCTGGATCGGGACGATCTTCGAAGGTTATCCGGGAACGAGCCTTGCGGCGGCCCGCCGCCGTGGCCGCGCTCATCGCCGCGGCGGCCGCGGCCGTCAAGACAAGCCAGATGACCACGGCGATCCATCCGGACACCCGCAGTTCGTCCCATTCGATCGCGATGAGCCATACGCCGTGAGCGCAGAACGCGGGCGGAAAGAGCACGCCGTCGAGCGTCGGAACGCCGCCGGCATTCTCCGGGCTTTCGCCCACGCTGTAGGCGACACGAAGCTTGAACGCGAGATAAAAGAGGGACGCCGCGACGAGCGCGGTTCCGCCAATCAGTAAAATCATGCCGTCATCTTAGCTTGATCGGATACCAGCCGTCATTACCGCCATCACGGCGGCCGCCGCCAAAATACCGGGCGCCGTCTCGGTGTAATCGGGCGGCGGCCCCTCGGGCCAGCCGAAGGCGGCCGGCGTCTCCGTGGCGGTGGCGCGGACCCCGTCCCATGCCGGGTGGGTCAGGATATCGTTGTTGAAGCACTCGTGGTCGGATTCCGGGATTACGTCGATCGCGCGGTCGAGGCGCGCGATGGCTGCGACCCGCCGCCGGGTGAACGAGTCGCGGAAAACCTCGCGATACTGGCGCAGTTCCAGATTGTAATCGTCCAGCAGCTCGCACGCGATGCACCCGGGCGAGAGGACCCGGATCTGGTCCGGCGCACTCGCCGCTAGACCCGGCAATGCGTAACGGAACTCGCGTTTTATGCCCTGTCGCCATTCGTCGTCCATCGGATGACCGGCGCGGCGGTCTTCGTCGCTTGAACCTCACTATACCTCGCGTGGCCGGATCGGTTAACCATCTCGTTTCGCCCGAAGGCAAACTGGGGCTTGTGCGTTTCGGCGATCGGAGCCGGGGCACCCGGCGAGGTCGAAGCGGCCTGCCCCTTCGGGCCCCCGGCCGGCGGAGGACCCGCCGCCCGTCGGGCTTGGCCGATCGGCCTCGATGGCCGCGCCGGGGTGCCCGCCGTCGAGCGAGCGGTTGACCCATGTCGCGATCCGAAAGACGACGTAGGCCGACAGTGGGACCAGCGTGCCCGTCAGCAACGGTTTCGTTTTGTTCGCGGCCATGACCGATGTCTCGCCACAGTCGCACTTCGACAAATCGTCAGCCGATCAAGTGAAATTCGACATAACATATAAAGATATGGGGTGCGTGGTCCTTTACACCGCTCGGGTCGCCCGTTGGCGTGGCCTGTTGCCGCGGACGGGGAATAGGCGGGCCTGAAATTCAGCGGCGTTGAGATACGCGCCCCCCCCCCTGGCCGTCGCTTTGTGCTATGGATACCTGCCATCGAGTAAGGTCGTCCGGGAAACGTCGAGTGAGGTGAAAGGATGAGGCGCTACGACCGGCACAGGGACCCTTTCACGAAACACATGGGATCACACGCCGATGGCGACGCCTCGGTCCGACGGGCGCTTTCGTGCCGGTCGGATGGATAGACAGGCGGTGCTCTTGATTCGGCTGCTTTGGAAAGCTGGTCCGGCGAATGGCATTCGCCTTGGTCTGCTGAGCTTGCTCTTACTTGCCGGCTCCCCTTGGCCTGTCCATGGCGCCACCGGCATCGAGCTTGTGGCGAGGCCGGGCGTGGCGTCGCCGGCATATTGGTTTGTCGAAGACGCACGAACCGGCAGGGGCATCAAGAAGGTGTCCGGGCGCTGGGGATTCGCCGAGGTGCCGGCGGGTGTCTACCGCATCACGTTGGTCCTCGGGAGCCCACAGGAATTCGTAAAGTGGGGAAAGGTCAGTGTAGACGCTGGTGCGGTCACCAGGGTCAAGGTGACCTCCGGGATTGAGTTATCGGGGGTACCCGAGCAGCCGCCCCCGAAATCGTTGTTCATCGACCCCGTGGCAGGCGGCCAGCGTGTCGCCCAACTGCGTGGCCGCTGGGGGTTTTTTCCGGTTCCCCCCGGTGAGTATCAGGTGACCCTGGTCATCCGCGGCCAGAGCGAATTCGTGAAGTGGGGAACGGTCACCGTAACTGAAGATGGGATCGCGCCGATCAAGGCCACCTCGGGAATCGATCTCGTCGGTGGTCTGGACCAGGAGGCCCCCAAGCTATGGTTGGTCGAGAATGAAGCCACGGGGCGGGGCGTGGGCCAGGTTTCCCGGCGCTGGGGGTTCATCCCGCTTCCGCCCGGTCGCTACGAGGTCCAGGCCCAGTTCGGCAACATGGTTCGCGCCGTCAAGGGGGTTGCCGTCGAAGCGGACACGGTGACCCTGTTGCCGGTGGCCCGGTTCGGGTTCGTACAGATGCTGGCGGATCGGAACCGGCCCATGACCTTTGATCCGTCCACGCTTGCGGCGGCCAATAATCTCAGCGTGTTCAGGCTAAAGCTCGGCGACGCTGTCGTCGCGGGCGACGGGGACAGTCAGCTCACGGTCCTGGACGCAACCGGCCGGCGGCTGCTGGCGGTGATCCCCGACCCGCCGTCCAACGCCATATGGCTGACGCCTCCTCGGCCTCGGGTCTTTGTCCGCCACGGCGCGATCAACCAGAGTTTTCGTGACATCCCCGTGGGAGACCTGGTCGAGCTGGCGATCGGTGCCGGGGCCGGCGAGCCAGGAGCGCTCGCGGCTCGCCCCGTGCGGGTAGACATCGTGATCGAGTCCCCCGAGAACAACGCCATTGTGACCGAGGAAACGGTGACCGTGATCGGCCGGGCGTCCACCACAACCCGTGCCGGGGTGACACAGATTGCATTGATCATCGACACCTCGGGCAGCGTCAATGACCCCTCTGGCGCCGACCTCGACGGCGATGGCAAGGAGGAGACCATCCTGGAGGCCGAGGTGGCGGCCGGGCACGTCCTGTTGGATAAGCTGGAAAGGCTTGAGGCCCAGAGTCCGGGCACGGCCTTTGCGGTCGCGATTCTCGGTTTTGCCGACCAGGCGGAGGTCATGGCGGGGCTCACACGCATGACGGATGCCCAGGGCGTAGCCGCCTTGCGCCAAGGTCTCGATCGCATCCTGGAGACTTTCAAGGGCGGCAAGACATACTACGACAAGGCTCTGGATGCGGCGCTGGCCACCTTTGAAGCCGCCGATCTGCCGGGCGATCGGGTGATTCTTTTTATGAGCGATGGCAAACCCACCGAGATCGAGCCGAGTCTCGCCGCGGCGGCGCGCGCCGGCGCGAGGGGTGTGGTCTTGCACACCTTCGGGCTCGGGCCGGACTTCCGCGGGAAGGTTCCCGACCGTATCGCGGTACCGCCGTCGCCGACCGATGGCGTGGGTATCTTGGCGACTATGGCGGCCTTGGGGGAGTCGCCCGGAAAGGTCATGCCGCTGCCCAAACCGGCCATGGTCGTGCAGATCGTCCCGCAACTTCCGATCCTGGAGCTGGCCGAGGCCAAGCTCCAGGAGGTCCGGGTGGTCAACAAGACCACCGGCGAGCCCGCCCGCCGGGTGGACCTGAGTCATGATGGTTCGTTTCAAGCACTGGTGCCGGTTTCGCTGTACCCGAAAGGGCTTCACGGCAGCAACGTTCTGACCGCCACCGCCGTGGCCGACGATGGGATATCAAGCGCCACGGATTCCGTAACAGTGCGCACCGAGCAGGCTGAACAGGCCGACGAGATCGCGAGTTTCAGGAAAGAACTTCTAGTCGCCCGGCGACGCATTCAGTCCTTACAGGAGGAAAACACGGGCTTGGCCGATCGCCATCAAACGCTTGCCGCGACCTGTAAAGGCAAGGATGCGCTGGTCGAACAACTGAAACAATCCCATGAAAGGCAGATGGTCGAATTGCGGCAGGCCGCGGCCCGAGAGAGCCGGGAGCTGCGGGACCAGATCGCAATGTTGCAACAAGAGCGGTCCGAACTACAGCAAGAAAACAGCACGCTCACCGCCGAGGTCGCCATACTGGAAGGCGAATTGCGGCAGGCGCGGCGCGACAATCAGGCCCTGACTCGACGGCTGCGAGAGGACGAGACCAAGGCGGGTGCTCTGATCGAAAAGCTGGAAGCGGAATTGAGCGCGTTGCGTCGCCGGCACGACCAGCTCGAAGGGCGGCTTCGGGCGGGGACGGCCGAGACCGGATCGCTGCGCCAATCCCTGGCGCGGGCCCAGGGCAGGATCGACGTGCTGACCGCGGACGTCGCGGCGGACCGGGTGCAATCGGCCGGGCTTTCCAAAGCCTTGTCCGAATGCCGAATCAGACCAGGCTCGCTCGGCGTAACCGTCGTCGCCAGCCAGGGCAGAACACCGTCGCGGCTTCTGCCGGAAGTCGAGCTTATCATCGATGCGTCCAATTCCATGTGGGGTCAGATCGAAGGGCGGGCAAAGATCACCATCGCGAAGGAGGCGATGGTGCAGGTGATCGAGGACTTGCCCGGCGACATCAAAGTGGCGTTACGCGCGTACGGACACCGCATCCAGTTCCGCGACCCGGGGGCGTGCGAGGACTCGCAGCTGCTCTTTCCCTTTGGCCGGATCGATAAGCCGGTCCTGGTGGAGCGGATACGCGGCCTGGTCGCCAAGGGCAAGACACCCATCGCCTATTCGCTCAGACAGTTTGCCAACGATGTCAGGGGCCACCCGGGCAACAAGGTCATCGTTCTCGTGACCGACGGCAAGGAGGAATGCCAGGGTGACCCGCTGGCCGCCGTCTTGGAACTGCGGAAACAGGGGATTGAGGTGATCGTTCACGTCGTCGGATTTGCGCTGCGGGATGAAGCGACCAAGCGGCTGTTGCGTCGCCTCGCGGAGTCCACCGGAGGCAGCTATTCCGACGCGCGGAATGCCGAGGCCTTGGGGCGGGCCCTGCGACGCTCGCTGTCCGTAGGCTACGACGTTATTGACGACGGGGGCCGGAGAGTCGCAAGCGGAACCGTCGGGCATGGGGTGGTCGAGGTGCCTCCGGGCAACTACACGGTCATCGTTCAGACGACGGAAGGATCCCTGACCATCGAGCCCGTCCGGATCACGGCAAACAGGGGGACCCGCATCGAGCTCCGGGAAACCGAACAGGGTCTGGGCTTTCGCATCCAAGCTCCGTGATGCCCGACGCCGCGAGGCAACGGGACAAGCTGGGCTGCGCGGGTCGCGGTGACGGATACCGAGATTTCGGCGCGCGTAACGTCAGCGCAACGCGGCGCCGAGTGTGACACGTGATGGAGACGACGATGAAAACGACGAGAGATGGTAAGGCGCGCGCGAATCGTGAGTGCGATCGGACCACAAGGCGTTGCGCCGAAGTACCGACAACCGCCATCGTCAAGGTATTGCGCCCGATTGTTGCATTGGCGATGGCGTCGATGGCGCTGGGCCCGGGTGTCGCCCTTGCCGAGCCGGTGGTCTCGACTGCCGGATATTACGAGGGACATGTCAGATACGGATCCGAATATTTCAAAGATCGTCCTCTGATGAGCATGAATCTTAAAAGCAAAGCCGATTTTTGGTTCGTTGTTTTACCAAATGGCGATGTTCAGGGAGAGGGTCTTGCCTTCTACGATTTCAATTTCGGGATCGACTGGGGGATGGCGGCCACGATGGGCATCTCCGTCATGAATGCCCTGGACGTGAAATTAAACCCCCAAGTATCGCTCACCCTCGATTCGAGCACCGCCGTGCACAAGTTTTATCTCTCCGGCCATGTCGCTCCGGGAAGCCCTCCCACCATGGATATGCGGGTCTCTTGGAAGCCGGTCGACAAGCCGGATGCGCAACCGCCCGAACTCCACATCAATCTGGTCGGCACCCTCACCGGCTCGGTGGGCGTCACGGTTGAGAAAAGCGGAACCGGCGGCAAATTGGAGGTGAGCACCGTCCTGCACACGATCAAGTGGACGCCAATTCCCCCATTTGGAACCGATAAAGTAGAGGTAGACCTGCGCAAGCGTAGCCTCTACGGCCCTTATGCGATGGAGTTCGAGTTCAACGGCCCCGGTACAGCCAAGAGCGTTGAGGTCTCGGTTTCGTGGCAGGTCGTCCAGAAGATCGACTTCTCCAGGGCACAGCTGTTGGCCGAGCTCGCGTCCGACCGCGGGCGTGAGTCGGGTGCCAAGGGTGACAAAGGTGACCCGGGGCCTGCCGGGCCTCGGGGTCCAGGTGACCCGGGTGCCAAGGGTGACAAAGGTGACCCGGGGCCTGCCGGGCCTCGGGGTCCAACGGGGGAGAAAGCGGACAGCGGCGATAGCAGCGCCTATGGGCCTGAGCTTAACTGGCGCGCCGGTATGGTTTCGACAGAAGTTGGACGAAGCACAAGCATCGTCTTTGAAACGGCGCTGCCAGACCAAAACTATATTGTGAGCCTCACCCCAGAGTCCCTGAAGCCCTCCCGTTGGATCGTGGGCTATAAGAACAAAACACCAAGCGGATTCGATATCTTAGTGGCACCGAGCAAGCTTGATGAACCTCAATCAGCGACAGTTCAAGTGGATTGGTTAGCTGTGCCGGCTAATTCGTCCGGTGTTTCAGCTGCGAAGCAATAATTTGGTCGGCATTGTCAGACTAAATTGACTTGAGGCTCCTGGCGAGGGTCCTTAGCCTCCGGCAATGCGCAATCCTTTCCGTTATTTCAATAGTTCGCCCGAGGTAATCCGCCTCGCGGGGATGATGTACGTCCGCTATCCGCCGTCGCTGCCGAGCAGCGAAGGCGAATGGCGGTGAGCGCAGTCTGATGCGAACCCGTCTCAGCCCGTCATCGCCAGGGCTTCGACACCAATTTCACTACCAAAATCTCTTGTTGGCTAATGCCTTACCCGAACCGGTCTTCAAGTAATACTCGAACTCTTGGGCTCTACGCTTTTCGGAAAACGCGTGATAACTGATCCACTTCCAAGGTTTGTATTTGGATGTGCGCACGGAACCACCGGCGTTGTGGGTATCGATGCGCATTTTCAAGTCTGCCGTGAAACCGATGTATCGTTGTTCAGGGAACGTTTCACTTTGGATGCGGTACACGTAGAACATTTCACGCTTCCGGAACCGGCCCTCCTTCGCTCTAATCTCGCTTCGGCTGTCTTACCGGCGTAAGCCAGCCGTAGCTCGAAGAGCGAAGGCTGGCGGAGGACGCAGTCTGCTGCGAACCCTTCTCTATCGAAATTCCCTGATAACCCCCGATTTACAGGGAAAAAACGCAAAAAAACAGGGAATCCATGATTGCGCGCTGGATATTCCCACACACTTTCAATCATTTACGGGAGAATTCCCTACGCAA
>JADFJG010000138.1 GCA_022566265.1 Pseudomonadota bacterium
ACCGCGTTGGACAGCAGGTTGACCAGGATCTGCTTGAGCATGCGCGCATCCGCGTGAAGCGCCGGCAAGCCGTCGGGGATGTCGGTCTTGAGCTTGACGCCGCCGTTCTTGGCGCGCTCCTTCACCAGCACCATGCAGGAACGGATGGTCCTGGCGACGTCGATGTCCTCCTCGTCGAGCTCGAGCCTGCCGGCCTCGATCTTGGAGAGGTCCAGGATGTCGTCGATCAGGGCCAGCAAATGGCGGCCGGAAGCGTTGATGTCCTTGGCGTACTCCTGGTATTTGGGATTGCCCAGCGGGCCGAGGGTGGCGCTTGCCATCAACTCGGAGAAGCCGAGGATGGCGTTCAAGGGGGTGCGCAGCTCATGGCTCATATTGGCCAGGAACTCGGACTTGGTGCGGTTGGCGGCGGCCGCTTCGTCGCGTGCTTCCGCCAGCTCTTCGACTTTGGTACCAAGCCGCGCTTGTGTGTCCAACAGTGAACCGAGCGCCGAATCGAGGATTCGCAAGGGAAAAATCCGCAATACAGCGAACATGGCCATGGCAAGACAAAGACTGAAAAGCGCCACAAGGAAGGTTTGGATCAGGATGGGCAACAGGGAGCTGACGATTTCCACATGTCCCACGGTGGCAAATCCGTCGGAGATGGCGGCGGTCGCACTGAAGGTCGGCGCCCGGACCGGCATAGCCGATTGAACGACCACTTGGCCGTTCTTGTTGAATACCAATATGTGCGCCTTGAAGTAATTTGCCTGGAGGTCGGATAAAAGGGACTCCAGCCGGTGCTCGTTGATTTCCCACAACTCCGGATGGGCGTAAACGTAAGTGGAAAGCCGCTCCGAGACGAATTTCACCTTCAGGGAGAGGTCGCTCGACGCGTACCGGAAGGTGCTGAGAAAGTGGAGGGTAGGGACCGCGATGGCGATAAGTATGGCTACGGCGCCGGCGATCAGCGTTAACCACGCCCGAACCCTGCGCCGACGAGCGGCAATATGTTCCCGCCCCTTGGCGCTCACGCGTCAATCTTTCCCGGGAGATACCGGAAGTTGCCCATTTTTCCTCAGAATGGCCGCGCCCTCCGCCGACCCTACGAAGCGAATGAACTCCTTGGCCAATGGGCTGCTCTTCGGACTCACGACGAAGGAAAGTATTTTGAACAACGGGTAGGAGCCGTTAGCCAGGTTTTCGCCGGTCGGGGCCACCCCATTGATTGGAATCGGTACCAGCGGGCGATTTTCCGACAGGATGGACGAGAGCGTCCCAGTGGTCAGCACCCCCTTGGTGGTCTCGGCGCCGTCCAGGGCCTCCTGATCGGTGAAGGCGACCGGAATGCCCGGCACCCTTCGGGCCTTGGCCAGGGCCGCGGTCATGCCGGGGATTTTTGCCTTGAGCAGCGTAGTATCTGAATCACTATCCGGCCGGAGGACAAGCCGGATGCGGGTGCCATCCTTCCAAACGGTTGTCTCGCCGCCGAAGATACTGACCAACTCAGCGAAAGACAGGCCGTCCTTGCCATGCCCTTCTCTGGTGACGAAAACGAAGGGCGTCTTGGCGTAGGGAATCTGTATGGCGCCTGCCTTCCGCTCTTTCTCCCTCAATGGCCGCGACATGACGCCGAGGGCGAAGATTCCCTTCAAAACCCCTTTGACGGCGCCGCCACTGCCGACGCTCTTCGGGATCTCGATCGACAGGCCCGGATGCGTCTTCTGAAAGGCGTCGGCGAGGATCCGCATGGTACCGATGGCGGACCCGGTCCCGCCGATCTTAATCGACGAGGCGTGTCCCGGCGCCGGTAGCCACAAGCATGCGACGATAAATGCCGGGAGTAGCGCGGACACAAACCTGCGTGTGTCCAATCGTCGCCGACACCCTTTCGAGGCGAGTATGTGCCTCGCGCCGTTATGCAATTGGCTGACCTTCAAAACGGTCCTCCTCGCAAATGTCCTGCGCGAGTTTGTCCATTGCAAATTAAAATTTGGTTAAGTATAACTCATTGATAAATAGGTATAAAGTAACATAGATTAACCTGACTGGCCCTGTATATTGCCTGGATGCCTGAACGTACCGGGATCAGGCTCGATGCAGGCTTCCCGGCATGGGTGGCGGCCAGGTGCGACCGCGCGCCGATCTCGAGGCCCGGGCATGGGCGGTCCGGGGAACGGCTGGGGATTGAGGGACACCAGAGGTATCCTATGCGGCCGCGTCCGCCCCCCGGCGAGGCCCTGCGTCCTTGATCGCGCCTGAATTTGGTGCTTTTTTCAGGTTCTCCGGCGGACCCTGAACCATCGCCGCGAAATCCGGAGCGAGCGCCCATGGAAGGTGTTTCTTTCGTCATCACCATCTACAACAAGGCGCCCTACCTCGCCGCGGTGTTGCCGGCGCTTGGCGGCCAAAGCGGCGATTTCGAACGCGAATTCATCTTCGTCGATGACGGCTCCACCGACGGCTCCGCCGATCTGATCGAACGGCAGACGGCGGACTGGCCCCACGCGGTCGATGTCATCCGCCAGCCCAACCAAGGTGCGTCCAAGGCCACCAATACCGGCGTCGATGCCGCCAGTTTGCCCTGGATCAAGCTGGTGGACGGCGATGACGTGCTGGTGCCGGGCGCCACCAGTTGGCTGCTGGCGGCGGCGGCGAAGCATGGGGTGGCGCACGCCTGGGGCGATCTTGGCACCTATGACCTCGAGGGGGACCAGCACGGGGAGGGGGACCAGGAGGGGGATCGCAATCATCTCGGGGAACCGCCGGGGGAACCGTCATCGGAGCTCATGACCGACGGGCTCGAGCGCTTCATCCGCAACTGCCCGGCCAACTCGACCTCCATACTGATCGCCCGGGACTATTACCATATGATCGGCGGCTGTGACGAGCGCCTGGTCTCGCCCGACCAGATGCTGTTCTTGCGACTCTTCGCCGCCGGGCCCGGGGCGCATGTCAAGGCGCCGGTGGGCCTGGTCCCGGTGAAGGCGCCGGGGCGGCTTTCCTCCCAACAGTCGAGAAGCCGCTACGAATCCGTATTGGCGCTCTATTACCTGATGACGGAGACGCCTGGCGTCACCGATGCACGGAAGCTTCAGGCCTACCGCCGGGCGCTGTCGCGCGCTTACCGCTTTCACCGCGGGCTTGGCGACAAGTGGGTATTCTCGTCCCATCTGCTGCCCTATCTCCGCAGCAAGATACGCCCCCCCCGGGACATCGCCGCGGCGGTTCACCGATCCCTAGGCGCCTTTACCGCTACGGGCGCGCCCGAGCGTCCCGACGACTGGCTGCCCGGCGCCTAGCGCGGTATCCCTTACCCGCCTACCCACCCCCGCCGGGCCGTCCTCCCTGGCCAGAAGCCAGCGGTGCCAGGGTTAAATTCTACTAAATAAAACAATGTGTTATACGCCTCAAAGGGCGACTATTTAACGGCTTTCGCTAGCGGAATTTTAACCAATCTAGATCGATAATGAATACCCGGCCCCAGACCGCCGCCCGAGACCGGACGGGTCGTCATCGGCTTACCGATGCCGGCATTTACGGGTGGGGACGACGACGACGCCAACAAGGAAGTTTACAGCACATGCCAGGGGAAGTTCGGCATATCATTTTCAGCAAGATCGAAGTCCTGAGCGCCCTCACGGAGTATCGAAGGCGGCGGAAAAAGCTGCTGCCATCGAGTGAGGATGTCGAGGTGACGATCCGAGACAAGCCCAAGACTGTGGTGACCCTGGCAATCGTCCCCGAGGGCAAGCAGATGCCGCTTGAATTCGTCTTCGAGGGCGAAGAGCTGGCCGCCGCCCTGATCATGTACTGCATCGGCCGGAGCATTCCCTTGCCGGCGACCGGCGTGTCGAAAACCATACGGCTGGTGGGGGACAATATTGTCCTGCAAATTTTAAAGGATGTCACCAGGGAGCAAACCAAGGCGCTGTCGGACCTGTTCTAGGCCCGCGGTCGCGGGCGCCTGGCGTCAAAACGACCCGGCCGTTATGACCTTCGGTTTTACCCGGCGGCGGCGCCCAACAGCTTTTGGCCCCCGAAGCGTTCGTCCCAGCGCCCGATGACCTCCTTGTTGTAGACGTTGTCCGGCACCTCGCCGTTGAACGCGGTCAACACCGACCTGGTGGCCCACAGCGCGCCCGGGTGAAGGCCGCTGCCGAGGTTAGACGACACCATGTGGGGCGACAGAAGGACCTTGTTCCCGAGCGCCAGCAACGGCGATTCCGTGGCCAAGGGTTCGTCCTCGAACACGTCGATGGCGGTGGCGGCGATGCCGTCCTGGGCAAGGGCCTCGGCCAGGGCGGCCTCGTCCACCGTCTGGCCGCGCGACGTGTTGATGAAGACGGCGGTCGGCTTCATCATCCCGAACTCGGCGGCGCCGATCATGCCGCGCGTCTCCTTGGTCAGGATGACGTGGAGGCTGACGACGTCGGCGACGCCAAGCAGGGTCGCAAGGTCCACTTCCTCCACCCGGTGACGGGCGAACTCCCCCTTGTCGATATAGGGGTCGGTGGCAAGGATGCGGACGCCCCATGGCGCCAGCAGATCGGCGACCCGCCCGCCGATCCTGCCGAGCCCGACGATGCCGACGGTGATGCCGGGATAGCCGTCCTTGCGGGCGCCGAGATAGGTGCCCTGCAGCGCTTCATCGCGCCAGCGGCCGAGCTTCATGGAGGCGTCCCTCTCCCGGACTCTCTTCAACAAAGCGAGGATCATGGCGATGGTGCCTTCGGCGACGCCGCCGCAGTTGGCCTCGGTCGGCGCGTGGGTCACCATGATGCCGAGCTCGGTCGCCGCATCGACGTCGACATCATCGATGCCGACGGTGTATTTGGCGACGATGCGCAAGGAGTCCGAGCTTTCGAGGATCCTTCGGGAGATCGGGCTGGAGCGGATCGAGGACCCCATGAGGGCGGCGCTCGCCTCGGCCAGACGGCACATCTCGTCCTCGTTGTCGCCATGGGGGGTATGCCAGGACGCACTGCCGAGCACCACCCGGCAGCCGGCGTCCTCGAGGGTTTGGTGACACTCGCTGGCCCTTTCGTTGGGCGAAAAGACGAAGATCTTGGGCGCCGTCATGCCAACTCCTCCAATCGTTGTTTTCGAACTCCCGGCGCCGTCGACGGCCCGGCTAGAGGGCGAACAAGGCTTCGGCGTTGTCGCGCAGGATCGCCTTCTTCTCGTCGGCGTCGATCACGTCGGTGGCGCGGATCTCCTCGAGGTTCTCGGGGAACTCGCCGTCCCAATGGGGCACGTCGGTGGCATAGACCAAATGCTCGACGCCGACGAAGTCGATGGTCTCGCGCAGCAGCGATTCCTTGCCCTCGATGGACACCTTGAAGGAGGATTCGCGGAATATATCCGACGGCTTCTTCTTGAGATAAGGCATCTCCTCCTCGCCCCGCTTCTCCCAGTGCTCGTCCAGCCGGTCGAGATAATAGGGCAGCCAGGTCGCGCCGATCTCGAGGAATCCCATCCTGAGATTGGGGAACCGGACCGGCACGCCCTGGCACATCACCGAGGTGAAGTTGAGCAGGATGCCCGCCGGGAAGCCGTAGCAATGGACCTCGGCGAAGGTCTTGAGCTTGCCGGCGCCCCATTCGTGGGCCCAGTGGCGGGTGCCGTGGATGCCGATGGTGGCGCCGAAGGCCTCGGCCGCCTCATAGACCGGATCGAAGAACGGATCGCCAAGCCCGAACGGCAGGCCGTCGGTGACCACCTCGAAGCCCTTGAGCCCGAGCTCCTTGGTGGCGTACTCGACCTCGGCGGCGGCCGCCTGGGGGTCGCGCATCGGCAGGGCGCCCATCGGGTGCAGGCGGTCGGTCTTATAGTCGTTGGCGAAATGGGTGTTGATGGCGCGGCCGGCGGCGACGGCGAAATCGAGCTCCAGGAGTTTGCCGATATGGCCCGATCCGGTGGGGAACAGCACCGCCTGCTCGATCTCGTGGTCGTCGAGGATGCGGTTCCAGATATCGACCTGCTGCTTCGCCGTCAAGCCGCGGTCGTAGCCGTAGGGCGCCTCGATCTTGCCCACCAGGTCGGTATCCCAAGGCTGGAAGTTGCCGGGCCACAGCGGCGTCGGCCGGTTCTTGAAGGGGGCGTCCATGTAACGCCGGATCTCGTCCGGATTCTCGAGAATGTGCCCGTCGGCGTCGATCGCCGGGAACGCTGTCGCCATGTGGTCCTCCCCTGTCCTGATTGCGGCGGTACTTTAGGAGCCATTTTATCGCGCCCGGGCGCCGGGTGTCCACCATGGCCTCTGGCGCGCGGCGGACAGACAGGGGCGGGTCAGAACAGATTGATCGCGGGGATCTCCCTGAGGACCGGGAACCAGTCGCCGATCATGGCCTGCGGCCAGGGAATGACCAGTATCCTGTGGAACAGCACATAGCAGAAGACCCAAAGCCCGATCGATATTTTCAACGTTCTGGCCCAGCTCTCCTTGCTGGAATAGCGGATGTATCCGACCAGGAAGAAGAAAATCGCCGGCAACAGGCCGATCACCGCGGCGACGGCGAAGACCGAAACCAGCCAGGCAAAATAGGCCACCGCCCGCCGCGCGATGACGCCGGGCGACAGATCGCCGAAATCGACCACGATATCGAAATGAACATCTGTCTCGTCCTCTTTTTGCTCGGCGAGGTGCCCGGAGCCGTCGCGCATGGTCACCTTGCGCGCCCCGCGCTGGTAAAAAAGCGAGATCAGCCCGTGGCTGGTGAGGAAGAAGATCGCCGTCCAACCGACGATCTGGGGCACCAGCTTGGCGGCGAATTCCCATTGCGACGAAATCACCAGCTCGGCGGCGAAGAGGCCGAAAAGGAACAGCGTGAACAGGAAATCGACGTTGAGGCTGCCGGGTTGGAAGCCGATGATCGCCTTTTCGCGCGAATCGACCGACTTGCGGAGATCGACCAGATGGCTGAACGCCAGACGGCCGATGCCGAGGAGGGTAAACAGTAATATGACGATCACCACCGGACGCTCCCAGAGCCAGGCGGCGCCATACAACTCGACCGAAATAAACATGTACCGTTCGACCAATCCACCCAGCACGAAGCCGAGAATCAGCGGCGGGCGCGGCCAGCGCAGCCGCTTCATGATGAAGCCGAGGAGGCCGAAAATCAGCAGGACATAGATATCGCCCCAGTGCTGAGATCCCTGGAAGGCGCCGACGAAGACCAGGGCGAGCACGATCGGCGCCAGGATGCCGATCGGAACGGTGGTGACTTTGGCCAGCTGAGAGACGAATACGAAGCAGATGCCGGCGCCGAAAATGTTCGCGAAGGCGACGCTCCACACCATGGCGTAGGTCATATCCAGGTGCTTCGACAGCATGTCCGGCCCGGGGATCAGGCCGTGGACCAGGAAGGCGCCGAGGATCAGGACCATCGAGGCGCTGCCGGGGACGCCGAAGGCGATGGTCGGAACCAGCGCGCCGCCCTCCTTGGCGTTATTGGAGGCTTCGGACGCGATGACGCCGCGCACATCGCCCTTGCCGAAGGTGAGGCTGGCGCCCTTCTCGGTTCGGGCGGCGTGGCCATAGGCGATCCAGTCCACGATCGATGCGCCGATACCCGGAATCGCCCCCAAACCGGCGCCGATCAATGAGCACCGGAGCAC
>JADFJG010000139.1 GCA_022566265.1 Pseudomonadota bacterium
CCAAGGCGACCTGGCCGAAGTCGTCGGCCCGTGGCTGGACGGGATCGTGCTGCCCAAGGCCGAGGCGGCGGCCGAACTGCAAGCCGTCGACAAGCAGGTGGAGAAGCTGGAGCGCGATCAAGACATGGAGCCCGGCGGCATCGACATCGTGCCGATCATCGAAACGGCGAAGGGACTCGCCGCCGTCTCGGACATCGCCGGATGCGGCTCGCGGGTCCGGCGGCTGAGCTTCGGCGCCGTCGATTTCGCCAAGGATATGGGCATGCGCCTGACCCTGGACGAATGGGAGCTGACCCCGGCCCGGGCCGCCATCGCCCTGGCGTCGCGGGTGGCCCGGCTGGATGCGCCCCTGGATACGGTGTGGGTGCATTACCGGGACAAGGTCGGCTTGAGGGAATCCGCCGGCCGGGTCCGCGATCTCGGCTTCCAGGGCAAGTTCTGCATCCATCCCGATCAGGTGGCGGTGGTCAACGAAGCCTTCACCCCCAGCGGCGAAGAGGTGGCGAAGGCGGAAAACATCATCGCCGCCTTCGAGGAAGCCGAAGCCTCAGGCTCGGCCTCGATCGTCGTCGACGGCTTTTTCGTCGATTATCCGGTCGTCGATCAGGCCAGGCGGACGCTGGAAATGATGAAAATGATTAATGGGTGAGATGATGGCCTTCACCGTACAGGGCATCGATCATGTGGTTCTTCGTGTTGTTGACGTGGAAGGCATGATCCGGTTTTACCAGGACGTCCTGGGATGCGCGGTGGAGCGCCGCAAGGACGATTTGGGCCTGATTCAGCTTCGGGCCGGCCGCTCGCTCATCGATCTTGTCGATGTCAGCGGCGAACTGGGCCAAAAAGGCGGCGCCGCGCCAGGGGCCGGGGCCCGCAACATGGATCACCTGTGTTTGCGCATCGACCCCTTCGACGAAGCCCAAATCCGCGCCCATCTCCGGGCGCACGGGGTCGAGGCGGGGGAACTAGCGACCCGCTACGGGGCCGAGGGAGACGGACCGTCTCTCTATATTGAGGATCCCGAAGGCAACACGGTGGAACTCAAGGGGCCGCCGGACGCTAGGTCGTCAAATTAGCCGCCCCTAACCGCCCAAATACATGCCGCCGTTGACGTGCAGGGTCTGGCCGGTGATGTAACCGGCGTCGGGGCCGCACAGGTAGCGGACGGCGGCGGCCAGCTCGCCGGGCGTGCCGAGGCGGTCGATCAGGGCCTTGTGGCCGCCCGGATGGGGGGCGACGGGATGGGCGTCTTCGCCCCGGGTGGTGTCCATGGTTCCGGGAACGACGCAGTTGGCGCGGATATTGCGGCCCGCGTAATCGACGGCAATGGCCTTGGTGAGGCCGATCACGCCGGCCTTGGCGGCGATCACGTGGGGCCGGTCGACGGCGCCGAAGTGGGCCGAGATGCCGCCGATGTTGACGATCGCGCCGCCGCCCGCCGCGACCATGTGCGGCAAGCAGGCGCGGGCGCAAAGGAAGGCGGCGTCGAGGATGATGGCGGTGATGGCCCGCCATTCGGCCAGGCTCATGGATTCCAGGGATTGCTGGCGGCGAACGGCGGCATTGTTGACCAGGATATTGATCCCACCGAAGGCGTCGATGGCGGCCTGGGCCAGGCCATCGACGGCGGCCTCGTCGGTGACGTCGGCCATGTGCTTGATGGCCCGGCCGCCCGCCGCTTCGATTTCGGCGACGACGGCGTCCGCGCCTTCTTCGTCGTTGCGCGCGTTGATCACGACGCAGGCGCCGTCGGCGGCCAGTGCCAGCGCGATGGCCCGGCCGATGTTGCGCGACGAGCCGGTGACGATGGCGGTCCGGCCGCCGAGAGGAAGGCTGGAATGGGTCATAAACAGAATTCTACGGTGCTCTTGGTATTGCTCCGAACGCCCTTTTGACCAGGGGCCCGATCACCGGCCACAGAAGCCCGAGGGCGGTCATCAGGAAGAAGCCATTGACGATCGGGCTTTCGAAGAAGCGGAACCAGTTGTTGTCGAACATGATCATCGATTGCGACAGGGATTCCTCGACCAGCTTGCCGAGGATCAATCCCATGACCAGGGGCGCCGGCGCGAATCCGTGGCGTTTCATCAAGAACCCGACCATGCCCGCGACCAGCATGACCCAGATATCGAAAATGGAGCTGGCGAAGGAATAGGCGCCGACCATGGAGAACACGAACACCGCCGGCCAAAGCAGTTGACGGGGGATCAGGGTAATGCGCGCGAACAGCTTGGCGCCGCCCAGGCCGATGCCCAGGAACATGAAGTTGGCGAGCAGCATGGCGCCGAAAATGGCGTAGATGAAATGCGGCGTTTCCAGCATCAAGTACGGGCCCGGCCTGAACCCGTGCATGATCAGGGCCGCCAGGATGATCGCCGTGGTGCCGCTGCCGGGAATGCCGAGCGCCAACGTCGGAACCATGGCGCCGCCGGTGGCGGCGTTGTTGGCGGCTTCCGGCCCGGCGATGCCCTCAATCGCGCCGTGGCCGAATTCTTCTTTATTCTTGGACCACCGCTTGGCTTCGTTATAGCCCATGATCGCCGCCACCGTGGCGCCTTCGGCCGGCAGGATGCCGATGAAGGTGCCGATGAAGCTGGAGCGCAGGATGGTCCAGCGAACCTTGCGGAAATCCTCGCGGCTGGGCAGCTTGATGACGATGGAGGTGATCCGCTCATAGGCGACTTTGAGGGACTGAGACTGGCCCAGCAATTCGCCCAGGGCGAACAGCCCGATCAGCACCGGTATGAAGCTGATGCCCTCGGTCATCTCGTAGAATCCGAAGGTGAACCGTTCGACCCCCGTCGTCAGGTGGATGCCGGCGGTGCCGAGAAGGACCCCGAAGGCGCCGGCGATCAGGTTCCGGAGCGAAGACTTGCCGCTGATGGTCGCCAGCATGGACAGCGCGAAAACGGTCAGCGCGAAGTATTCCGGCGGCCGGAATTTCAGCGCCACCTGCGCCAGCATCGGCGCCGCGAACAGAAAAACGACCAGGCTGAAGATGCCGCCGAGGACACTGCTGACGGCGGCCATTCCCAGCGCCCGGCCGGCCTCGCCGCGTTTCGCCATGGGGTAGCCGTCGATCGCCGTTGCCGCCGCCGGCGGCGCGCCGGGAGCATTGATCAGGATCGCCGTGATCGAGCCGCCGAAGGTACCGGCGCAGTACAGCGCCGCCATCATGCAAATCGCCGGCACCGGGTCGAGGGTAATGGTAAACGGCAACAGCAGCGCCACCGCCATCGGTGAACTCAGGCCCGGCAGGGCGCCGACGATGACCCCGATCACCACGCCACCGAAAATCAGGGCGATGTTGAAGGGATCGAGGACGAGCAAAAGGCCTTGGATGACCGGTTCCATTCCGCCTCTCTCTTATTTAAGATCCGAAGATGCCGGGCTCGAAATGGACGCCGAGCAAATAGGAGAACACCCCCGTCACCACCGACGGCAGGATGATGGCGTAGGGAACCAGCACCTTGATCCGGCGTTCGCCCCATAGCACCGGGATCGTAAGGCCGGCGGCGGCCATCGACAGCGTCGTTCCCAGCCACGGGATCGAGGCGACGATGGTGAGCAACAGCGCCGCCGTTTTGTAGGCTATCGGTTGGATCCGACTGGCCCGTTCCTCGTCCAGGCTTTTGCCTTTCTTGCGCAGGAACAGATGCTCGAACGGCAACCCGAGGGTGAGGACGACGATGGTCCAGATCAACAGGCGCGGAAAGAACTCGGGCGGAACGTCCTGGGCGAACAGGTCGGCGACCTTATCGAAGCCCGTCGTCACCCAATACAGATAGCCGCAAATGGCCAGGATGATGATCGCCAGCCCGAGGTCGGTGCGGTCGATGAGGGGAGGCGAAGGTGCGCCTCCCCCCCCGTCTTCCACCACAACGTCTTCACCATTCGGACGCGATGGGTTCATGGCATCGGGGCCCGAACGCGCGGTTTCCGCGGAGACCGCCAACTACTCGATCAGACCCAGATCCCTCAGGGCATTTTCGGCCTTGGCGTACTCTTCCTTGATTTGCTTGGTCCAGACCTCGCTGCCGGCAACGCTGTCGGCGACCGTCAGGCCGGCGCTTTTCAGGTAGTTGGCGAAGATCTCATGTTTCATCGCCTTGACCATCGCCTTTGACAGAACGTCGATACGGTCCTGGGGCGTACCCTTGAGCACCCAGTAGCCGCGCGTGGTCGAGGTCTTGACCTTGTAGCCGAGCTCATAGGTCGTTGGAACATCGGGGTAATCGCCGAGCCGTTTTTCCGCCATCACCACCAGCGCCCGGAAGACGCCGTCCTGGACCTGCGAGCCGGCTTCGCTGACGTTGGGCAGGGTGGCGTCGATGGCGCCGGACATCAGCGCCTGGATCATCTGGGCGCCGCTGCCGAAGGGCACCACCTTGAACTTGATGCCGGCGGCCTTGGCGAACTGGGCCAGCCCGATATGTTCGGTGCCGCCGACCTGGGCGACGCCCCAGTTCAGGGCCTTGTCCTTGGAGGCGGCGATGAGATCGGCCAGTGACTTGAATTCGCTGTCGGCCGACACCGTGATGAAGGTGGGGTCGTCCATGGCGCGGGCGACACCGACGATGTCGTCGATCGTGAGCGGCGATTTACCGCGCGCGATGGTATAGAGGTGGCTCTGGGTCAGGGCCAGCACCGTGTAGCCGTCCCTGGGCCTGCCCAAGGCGTACTGGTGGGCGGCGGCGCCGGAACCGCCACGCTTCGAAACGACGGTCATATCGACGTCGAGGCCGCGCCGGGTGCGGATCATCATCATCCGCGCCGTGGTATCGGTGCCGCCGCCGTATTTCGAATGGATGACGATCTGGATGGGTTTCGAGGGAAACTTATCCTCTTGGGCCCAGGCGACGACGCCGGGCAGAACGACGCCGAGACTGAAGACGGCACACAGCGTGGCTCGGGTTGCCGTGGTCAAGTTGAAGCGAAACATCGTGAAAACCTCCCTGTAACCACATTGACGTGGAATTGGCGTGGGGTTGTTTTTTGTAAACGCTTGTGAATCTTCGACGCGTTAAGGTCTCATTATTGCGTTGCCGGAGTCAACTTGGCTCCATCACAAAAAAAGTCGTGATTCCAGCCCGTTGTATTTCCCTCGGCGGGGACGCTGGCGGACGCGCATCAACCGTGTACTGACAAACTTCCGGCCGATTCCCGGCGCGGCGGAGACCCGGGGCAAGGCTCCGCTATCCGCCACTCCCGGATCAGGTCCGGGGGCGGCGCGCGCAATCACGGAACTTCGGGAGCGAGGTTTGGGTTCGCCTGAAACCTCGTCTCCCCTGGAGTCTTCGTTCCAGCTCTTGGCATCGCCGCCTTTCATGCCCTAGCGGCCCTGGAAGGCGGGCTTGCGCTTTTCCATGAAAGCGCGGCGGCCCTCGATGTAGTCCTGGGAATCGAAACAGGCCTGCACCATCTCCTCCAGCGCATCGAGATCGCGGTCCGCCGGGTCCTTGGCTATTTCGCGCGCGGCGCGCTTGATCGCGGCGATGGTCAGCGGCGCATTCTCGCCAATGCGGCCGGTGAGGTCCGCGACGCACTGGTCCAGTTCACCGTCTCCGACACAGCTATTGACCAAGCCCATATCATAGGCCTCCCGCGCGGAAAACTGCCGAGCGGTATAAAACATCTCCAAGGCGCGCGCCGGGCCGATGACATCGCACAGCCGCTTCATCCCGCTATAGCCATAGCCGAGCCCCAGCTTCGCCGCCGGAATGGCGAAGCGCGCGCCTTGGTCGCACACGCGCAGATCACAGCACAGCGCGAGGTTGACCCCGCCGCCGATGCAATAGCCCCGAATTTTGGCGATCGTGGGTTTGGGGAAATGATACAGCTTGTCATACACCGCCGCCGACGCCGACGCGTAGGCCGCGACCCCATCCTTGGTGGCGCGTTCGGATTCGAATTTGGAGATATCGGCGCCGGAAACGAACGCCTTGCCGCCGGCGCCGCTCACCACCAGCACGCGGATCTCTCGATCGGCGAGAAAATCGTCCAGCACCGCGTTCATGGCTTGCCACATATCCAGCGAAACCGCGTTATGCTTGGCTGGGTTATTGAAAATCACATGGCCGACCGCGCCGTCCCGGCGGCCGATCAGTTTTTCGTCGGTATCGGCACTGTCCAGCATGGCTCGCACCTTTCTCAAATCACGCCCTTGGCGCGCAAAGTTTTAATCTCGTCCGCATTGTAGCCGAGAGCCGCCGGAATTTCATCCCCGTGCCGGCCGCGTGGCGTTGTCATCCATGGACGCTGCCCCCCGATTGCAAGTGGTTTTGATGATTGGCGGCGGGTTGGGTTTGCAGTCATCACTCCGGCCTTTCGGTGCGGCAGAGTCTGTGCCGCGGGTCCTGATGGAATCCGAGGATCGGCGCCCAGTCAGAGCCTCGAGCTCAAAGCGAAGAAGCTTGCTGGCGACCCGCGCCTGCCGATCGCATGGGAAGAACAGCGCGCCCGGCTCGGGATCGCCTGAACCACGGGTTCGGTTGCCGTCCGGCCGCCGCCCCTCGATGACCACGCGGGGCGGCCTTGTTTTCCCGCGTGCTTGGCCGTACCACCAAAACCGGCGTCAGAGACTTTTGCGATATGAGCACCCCGTTGGCCGGACCCGACCGGTCTCAGCAGGCCACGACGGAACGGCGCATCGGGCGTAAGCCCCGGAAGTTTCGGGACCAGTTCGAACCCATGCCGTGTTCTGAAAAGCCATGCTATAACAATGACTTGCTGGCGGTGGACGCAGTCTCGAGCGAACCCGTCTCCGGGGCCGGAGCGGCAATTTCCCTGTTAAACAGGGAATTAACAGGGAATTTCAGCGAATCTGGGCGATATAGCGGAATTTTCGGCCGAATCAATCCGTCAAATCAGTAGGTTAGCGACGAATTCCCTAAGAATCGGAACAGGGAATTTAATTGGTGTATCAGGGAATTTTCGCGACGGAACAGGGAATTCGGGTCCGGATCAAGCAAACGGGGTCCAGCCAAACCGCAGGCTCAAATCGGGGGCTCGCTACCAGCGGTGTTTGCACCTGGACCACGCCACACTCTAGTTCGAATTGGGTCATTGCGGAGGCTGTGGTTCCTCAAAACTCGATCCGGCGAATCCATGATAATCTGAGAGCGCATTTGCGTATCATACCAACGAGCGAATGAACGGACTCGGGGTGAGGCCCTCATGCTGAGCCTGTCGAAGTATGAGGGCCTTTGGTCGGTGTCGCCGTTCATGCGCTCGCTGGTATCAGGCAGATCGATGCGGATGTTGCTGGCATGGCTTCGAGGATGGCGACGAAGGCGCCGCGAGCGTGGCCGCCTGACCCGAGCACCAAGTCGCCCAGATTTCGAGCCGCCAAAGTTTATGTGACAAAGCCCCCAGCGCTCCATGGCCTACACCATTATTATCTTCGGCAAGCCGCATGAATATTCGGAACCCACAGGCCAAGTGCGGTTTCTACTTTGTCTTTTTGTCTTCCTGTTCGTCGTCGCGGCGACGCCGTGGCCGGCTGAAGCCGCGCTCTCCGAGACCGACAAGAAGGTTTACGCCGACGCATT
>JADFJG010000033.1 GCA_022566265.1 Pseudomonadota bacterium
CGGCGCCGATGTAACCGATCATCAGGCCGAAGAATCCGGCGATCAGGCCCTTCAGGGTGTCGCGCGCGGCGATGGTGGCGATCAGCGAGATGCCGAACAGCATCACCACGATCATCTCCACCGAGAAGAGGTAATATGCCACCTGGGACAACCACGGCATCGCCAGCAGCGTGATCAGGGTCGCCAGCAACCCGCCGAACACCGAGGAGACGAAAGAGATGGCGAGCGCCTGTTGCCCCCGGCCCTGCTTGGTCATGGGATAGCCGTCGAGCGGGGTGGCGGCGGCGCCGGCGGTGCCCGGGATATTGACCAGGATCGCGGGAATGCCGGCGCCCATGCGCGAGGAGGCATAAAGCGCGACCATGAAGATGAGGCCGACTTCCGGGTCCATGGCCAGGGTCAGCGGCAGCAGGATGATGATGGTGTTGGCGGCGCTGAAGCCGGGAATCGCGCCGACGATCAGGCCAAGGAAGATGGCGGGTAGGATCACCCACCAAAAGGTGAAGGTCCGGGCGAACAGTCCGATGAAGAGTCCGGGGTCGAATTCCATTTTAGAAAAGCTTCTCCATCAACTGCTCGAACGGCCCCGCCGGGAACCGCGTGCTGAAGGCGACGATGAACAACAAGTAACCGCCGATGGCGAGCACGGAGGCGACGGCGAAAATCATGCCCTTGTTTTGTCCCTTGCTCAGCAACAGCATCGCCAGCGCGAGAAACAGGAAAACGATGATGGTGAAGCCCAGCCATTCGATTAAAACGATGAATCCCAGGGTCAATCCAAAGAGCGCAAGCCGCGTCGGGATGAAGGAATGGGGTTCCACCAACGGGCCAAGGCGGAGATCGGCCGTGCCCGCCTTTACTTCCTTGCCGATCCTGACCGCCAAAATTGCAATCAAGACAATGAGAATGGAACCGACGAAGAAGGCGCTAATCTGTGCGATCCGGGGCACGTCGATGATGGTGTAGAAGTAATAGAGCGTGAAAACGAACGCCCCTATGGGGAGTACCAGATCTCCGCCGAGGGATTTCCGCTCGGGCTTTTCCGCTTCGTCGTGATCCGTCATTCGGCTTCACCCTTGTTCTACGGCGATCCCCGCCAATGAAGGCGCCACGCCCAATTGAACGGGGGCCGCATCCTAGTACTTATTCATGGGTCATCGCCTCGGATTGGCGAGACCGTCAAAAAGGGCGGCATGCCACTCGCACGGGCATGCCGCCCGAAAACCGTACCGACAACGTCGTGGTTACGCCTTAGGTCTTGCCGGTCAACAGGTCTTTGTACTTCTCGCCGATGGCGGTGATGTCCCTCACGTACTTTTCGATTTCCGCCTGCGAGGAGCTCTTGGTGAACAGCGCCATCGGCACCTTGGTTTTCTTCAACACCTCCCAATAGGCCGGATCGCCGTAGACCTTGTTCATGGTGTCGGTGAGGATCTTGAAGCGCTCGGGATATTTGTCGACGGCGGCCCGCTTGATCCCGAAGGCGCGCGCGCCGGCGATCAACGGCGGCAGGTCCATGCCGAAATGCTTGTTGACCAGGACCGCGTCCTTGATTTTGTCCGGGATCGGGTTCACGTCGTCGAAGATCGCGAGAATCCTGAAGTTCTTGCCCCGCCTGGCGATACCGCCCGAAGGCAAGGCGCCGAAGTCCATCTCGCCGGTGGCGACGCCGGCCCGGGTGTTCTTGCCGCCGGACAGCGGGATCACATTGAACCTGGCGCCGGTGTGACGGCCGAGCGCCAGCACGCCAAGGGTGGCGGGATGGGCGAGCCGGCTGACGCCGACATTCATCGTCCGCTTCTTACCTTCGGCGACGATTTCGTCGATGTGTTTGAACTTGCTCTTGCGGCCAACGAAGATGATCCCCGGGTCCCGGTCCATCTGGCCGAAATAGAACATGTCATTGAGATCGAAGGTCGGCTTCTTCACCACCCAATTCAACACCTCGGGCCCCATATTGCCGAACAGCAGCTCATAACAATCGGGTTTGGCGATGCCCATGTATTTTTCGTAGCCGACCCGGCCGGCGGCGCCGGGATAGAAAGACGGCTGGAAGTTGACCCCCAGATAATTTTTCCAGATGCTGGTGAAGGCACGAAGGTTGCGGTCGGCGCCGCCGCCTTCGCGGGTCGGCACGTAAACCTTGATGTTCCGATGTGGGAATTTGTCGGCGAAGGCGGGGCCGAAGGGGCTAAGGGTTAGCGCCCCTACACCGGCCGCCGCCGCGCCGCCCTGGATGAAACCGCGGCGGGTCGGGTGCAATTTGAATTTTGACATAAGCTCTCTCCCAGTTTTTTTATCGACGTAGTTCTTGCCCTTATACAGCTTGCCCTATACTTAAGATTATAGTTCCCTCTTGGCTGTTCTATTTTATCTATTCCCCGGAGGGAAAAGGAAGGGCGGATTTCTTATTGTTTTTTTGCCTGCTTTTCAGGGCCTTTACCTACCAAGATCGGTTTGATCTTGCATCATGACTCAGCGCATACCGATGGTCAAGTGTTTGAGACCGTCGGTAGTGTCCCGGTTTGAAATTCGATGCGCTGACAGCGCGGAGCGGACTCGAAGGCCGGCTTAGCGGATGAATGCAAGTACTAGGATCGGTGTCACCTGATCCTCCGCCGGCGCGGGGACGAATCCAATCCGTAGTGCGTGGCGAGGTAATCGAGGATCAGCTTGCGGTCATCCGGATCCAGCGGCGGCATGGCCTGCTTCTTGACCATCCAGACCAGGGATTCGTCCCACGACTCCCGGCTCAGGCCCTGCTGCTTGACGATGGCGAGCGAATGGCAGGCCTGGCACGAATAGAATACCTGTTCGCGCCCTGGACCGGGCGGCAGACCCCGCCAGTCCTGTTTGTCGACGCCGAGAAGACTGGCCAGATAAGTGAGCACCAGCCGCCGCGCCCACGGCTCCATCGGATGCATCTTGTATTTCTTGACCATCCTGTCGAGGAGCTTGTCCCACTCCTCGCGCGACATGCGCCGTTGGACGATCCGGTCCAGGGAATGGCAGGCGGTGCAACTGAAATAAACCGCGGCGCGCCCCGGGGCCTTGGGAAGGCCACCGTACTCCTCGACCAGCCCGGTCCCTTTCGAGGCATGCTCGGCCGCCGACGCGGCTGGGGAGAGCGCTCCCCAACCGGCCAGCCCGGCGGCGACGATCGCCGCCGGGAGGAACGGCGTTGCCGGCCTCAGGACGCGTACACCGAGACCCGGTGCATGGAATTGTTCATGTAGCCCTTCGGGTTCCAGGCGATGGCGAAAGGCTGCTTGTGGCCCTGGTCGTCCGTCGCCCGGGCCCAGATCTCGTAGTAGCCCTGCCGCGGCAGGCGCACCGTCTGCGCGAACCGCTGCCAGGCGTACGGGTTGGACGGCGGGTCCAGCTTGGCCTGGATCCAGTGGGCGCCGAAGTCGATCGAGAGATCGAGCCGCGTGACCTTGTTGTCGCCGGCCCAGGCATGGCCGTGCACCGGCACCGAACGCTCGCCCTTGGGCAGCTTGATACCGGTTTGGGGCGAGGTGATCAGCGATTTGACCACCATCGACTCGATGAGCACCATACTCTTGGTCTTCACTTTGGTGCCCGCGGCCACCGGGTACGGCGGCAGCCGATAGGCCGCGCCGGTCATCTTCGTCCCGTCATGCACCACGTCGCGGAGCTGCATGCGGTTGAACCACTTGTGCGAGAACGAGCCCGGCCACCCCGGAATGTGGAGCCGGAGCGGCGCCCCGTTCATCGGGTGGATCGGGCTCCCGTTCATGGCGAAGGTGATGAGGTTGTTCGGATCCATCGCCTTCTTGATCGGCACGCCCCTGGAGATCGGCAGCTTGCCGGGCTTGCCGGAAAGGTGCGTGTCCGACCCGTAATGGGCGGTGTAGATGGCCTGCTTCTTGACACCGGCGGCCTTGAGCACGTCGGCCAGGCGGACACCGGTCCATTGGGCGCAGGCGACGGCGCCCAGCGACCACTGATTGCCCTTGGCCTTGGGGTCGAAGAAGGCGCGGCCGTTGCCGCCGCATTCGATGCAGATCTCGCGGGTGACGGTCTCGAACTTGCTCTTGAGGTCGGCGATCGAGAGCTTCAGAGGGTTGTCGACGAAGCCGTCGATGACCAGCCTCCAGCTGTCGGCGTTCATGTCATCCGGTGGGATGCCGTTATTGCGGATGAAATGCCGCGCCGTCGGCGTCACGTCGTCATCGAGAAGATGGGGCGGGGTCTCGGCGTTGACCGGGCGGTCGTTCAGGATCGTCAGCCCATTCTTGCCCTTGATCTTCATTCCGCTCTGGGCGATCGCCTCGGGAATGAAGCCCGACGGCATGTTGCGGTGGAACGGGATGGCGGCGCCGATAAGCGCCCCCATGGCTGTCAGGCCGGCGCCCTTGAGGAACCCGCGCCGGTCCTTGTGGGCAACGCGTCCGAATACCAGCTCATCGGCGAGTTCCGGATCCTCGACGTAGAGTTCGAAAAGGTCGACTTCATTTTCGGCGGAAAGTGGATGGTCTCTTGGCATGATGCTTCCCCGTTGGCATGTTTATTTTATTGGCCGCCCGCGCCGAGCGGCCAGTCCCTGTCAGGAGTAAACGGCCAGGCGGGCCGGTTTATTCCGTCATCGCGTGAATTTTCAGGGGTGGTTCCGAACCAACGATGGGTCAGGCCATGCAGGGGGCGCTTTTGTCACGGCTCTGGCGTAACGCCAGGCGCGTTTCCTTGTCGAACGGGACGTGTTGGCGGCTGGTTTCCCGCACGCTTTCGGCGAGCAGCCTGAAGCGTCCCGGGTCCATGCCGTCGGACATGATGATGTAGCCCAAGGGGCCGGCCCGCCAGCCATAGGCTTCGTTTGTGCCGTCGCGGAAGGGACTGAGAGCCTCGCCGAGGGCGTCGAGGGAACGAAACACCAAGAGAGAGATCTTGCAGCCGCGGGTGCCGCGATAGCCGGCCAGCAACGCGCGGCGCTGTCCCGCAAAGGGCGCCACCGTCGCGTGGACGAGGGAAAGCCGCGACGCCGAGAGGTCGGGCACATAGGCTCCCGGTACGGCCTCGGCGTATCGCACCAGAAGCGAGGGCGGGCGGGGTTGCGCCGTCACCTCCTCGATCGACCAGCCCCGGTGCATTTGCCAGGCGCGCGCCAGCACCTCGGCGCCGGCATCGCGGTCGAGGTTGAAGACCAGCACCGATCCGGCGACGAACAGGGCGAACGCGAACCCGGCGGCGATGGCCGTTCTCCGGCCGGTGGCCGATGGCGGCGCGGGGACCGAGATGGGTGGCGCCTCGACGCTTTCGGCCACCGCCGATCGCAGACGGCTCAGTGCCGCCACCTCGCGCGCCAGCGTTGGGTCCTCGGCGACCGCCCTGGCGACCTCGGCGGTGGCGGCGGCATCGAGTTCGCCATCGACGTAGGTGTTCAGCATTTCGAAGGTGATCCGCCGGTCGCTCATCCTATTCCTTTTTTCTTCCTTACCGGCAACTCACGGACGTTGCTGGAGCCGATAGCTTCCAGAAGCATCCGCCGGGCCCGGCTGATGCGGCTCATGACGGTGCCGACGGGTACCTCCAGGAGCACCGCCGCCTCGGCGTAGCTCAGACCGGCGATGTCGATCAGGGCGACGATCTCCCGGTGCCGGCGCGGCAGTTTCTCCATCTGGAGCTTTACCGCCAATACGGTTATAAAACGTTCGTCCCCTTGCCAAAATTCCATGTCGGGGGCGAAATTTACCTCGTCCGCCGACAGCGCCGCCGTCCTTTCACGCCGAACCCGGTCGAGAAAGGCATTCCTTAAAATACGGAACAGCCACGCCCGATAGGCCGGTTCGTCGCCGGGCGTGTTCTTGGCCGTAAGCGCCCGCAACGCACATTCCTGGACCAGGTCCTCGGCCTGATGGTGGTCGCCCGCCAGGCTGAGGGCATAGCCGTATAGCCTCGGTAAATAGGCCTCGATCCTTGTGTGCTCCGTCACCGGACCTCCCCGTCCCTCGGGCCACGTATAATGCCGGGCCGCCTATAAGAATCGCCTAATATGATCCCAGGGGCAAGCCCGGAGTACGCTAACCCCTGGAAGCCGTTGAAAAAACTATTTTCGAGGATCGGCGGCATGACGAAGCCGATCGCCTGGCGGGGACCGGGCCCCTTCGCGCCGCCATCTTGGCGTGTTACCTTTTGGCCGCTAAACGACAACAAACTTCTAGGGGATAGGGGGGTGCCGTTGACCGGGACCGACTTCGGCATGTGGGCGACCTTTGCCGTCATCATCGCGGCATTGGTGCTCTATACGCTCGAACGCATCCCCCTGGTGCTGACATCGCTGGGGGTGATATGCACCCTCGCGGTGCTGTTCCACTTCGTCCCCGTGATCGACGAGACCGGCGCCAACCGCCTCGGCGCCAAGCAGTTGCTGGCCGGTTTCGCCAATCCGGCGCTGCTCGCCGTGGTCGGGCTGCTGGTCATGGGTCAGGGGCTGGCGGCGACCGGCGTGCTCGAGCGCGGCGCCGGTCTGGTGCTGCGCCTGGCGCGCGGCCATGCCCTCCTGGCGCTGGCGCTGGTCTTGATCACCGTGCTGGCGGTCAGCGGCTTTCTCAACAACACGCCGGTGGTGGTCATCTTCATACCGATCATGCAGGTGCTGTCCGAACGGCTCGATCGTTCGCCGAGCCAGATGATGATGCCGCTCAGCTTCGCGGCGATCTTGGGCGGCATGACGACGCTGATCGGCTCGAGCACCAATCTCCTGGTGTCTGGAACGCTGGTGGAAATGGGACTCCCCGGCTTCGGGTTTTTCGATTTCACCTTGCCCGGCATCGTGCTGGCGGTCGTCGGTTTGGTCTATCTCGTCACCATCGCGCCGCGGCTGATGCCGTCGCGCGATTTGCTTACCACGGCGCTGATCGGCGGCGGCCGTCAGTTCATCGCCCAGATCAGCGTCACCGAGGGTTCGCAATTCGACGGCCTGGCGCCACTCGGCGGTTATTTCCCGCAACTGGCGGAAGTCACCGTCCGCATCCTCCAGCGCGGCGAGCACGCCTTCGTGCCGCCTTTCGATGACGAATTGACCCTGGTGCCGGGCGATATCCTGGTCGTCGCCGCCACCCGCAAGGCGCTGACCGATCTGCTCGGGGATGAAACCGATCTCATGCACCCCGATCTTGGCGATGAGCCCGAGGGCGAGGCGGAAGCCGACGAAGAGCCCCGCCGCTGGCAGGCCGGCAGCCAGACATTGGTCGAGGTCATGGTGACGCCGACCTCGCGCCTGATCGGCCGGACGCTGGAGCAGATCGGCTTTCATTATCACACTCACTGCATCGTCGTCGGCCTGCAGCGCCAGTCGCGGATGATCCGCAGCCGGATCACCGAGATCCGCCTGGCGGGGGGTGATGTGCTGCTCATCCAGGGGCGGGAAGAGGACATCGCCGCGCTCCGCGGCAATCCCGACGTGTTGTTGATCGAATGGTCCGCCGCCAATCTGCCTTCGGTCCATCATGCGCGCCGGGCGCTGGCGATCTTCGGGACGGTCCTCGCCATCGCCGCGTTCGGCATCCTGCCGATCTCCATCGCCGCGCTCGGCGGCGCCGGTCTGATGCTGGCGGCGAACGTGCTCAACGTCCGCCAGGCGGGCCGGGCGATTGACCGCAATGTGGTGATGATGATCGCCGCCGCCCTGGCCTTGGGCATTGCCATGCAGGAAACCGGCGGCGCCGCCGCCCTGGCCGGGTTGTTGCTGAGAATCTCGGGCGACTTGGGCCCGCCATTCGTGTTGTCCGGATTTTTCCTTCTCGTCGCCGTACTGTCGAACCTGATCAACGCCAAGGCCACGGCGGTGCTGTTCACGCCGATCGCCGTCAGCATCGCCACCGGCCTCGGCGTTCCGGTCGAGCCCTTCGCCGTCGCCGTGATTTTCGCCGCCAACTGCGGTTTCGCATCCCCGGTCGGCTACCAGACCAACCTTTTGGTCATGGCGCCGGGCAATTACCGGTTCCTCGACTTCACCCGCGCCGGCGCGCCGCTGGTGATCGTGGTGTGGCTGGCATTTACCCTTTTCGCGCCGTGGTATTACGGGCTTTGATGGAGGGTCGTTAGGTGGTATTCAGTGTCGGCCCGCCCCCGTTCGCGGGCGGCGCCGGCGTCACTCAGTGACGCCCATCAACATATTTCGCTCCCCCCTCTTCCGGCGAAACGGGTTCGGGAGCGCCACGGCGCGCAACGTCTTTGGGTTTCGACCATGAGCTATGCCATTCCCTGTCCGCCGGTCACGACGCTGCCGATCGCCGGATCTTCCGATGTGTTCCCGGTTCGCCGCATCTATTGCGTCGGGCGCAATTATGCCGCCCATGCCCGCGAGATGGGACACGACCCGGACCGCGAGGCGCCGTTCTATTTCATGAAGCCCGCCGACGCCATCCTCCCCGGCGGTTCCGTCATGCCTTACCCGCCGGCCACGTCCAACCTCCACCATGAGATCGAACTGGTGGTCGGCATCGGCAAGACGGGCCGGGACATTCCCGTCTCCCGGGCGCTCGAGCATGTCTTCGGTTACGCCGTCGGTCTCGATATGACGCGCCGGGATCTGCAGGGCGAGGCCAAGGAGGCGCGTCGGCCGTGGGACATGGGCAAGGGGTTCGATCACTCGGCGCCGTGCTCGGCGATGGCGCCGGCGCACGACATCGGCCACCCGGAGGAGGGCGCGATCCGGCTCAAGGTCAACGGCGAGACGCGCCAGGAGGGCGACCTCAACCAGTTGATCTGGAGCGTTCCGGAGACGATTTCCCACCTTTCCCATTTGGTCGCCCTCGTCGCCGGCGATCTGATCTACTCGGGCACGCCGGCGGGCGTCGGCGCGGTCGAACGGGGCGATAAACTCGAGGGCCATGTCGATGGGGTCGGCGATCTGACCATCACCATAGGCGATTGATTGGCGGCGACTGACGGGCGGCGAAATTCGGGCGGTGAATAGAGGATAAGGGAAAACGCGATGCGGCTGGTGACATTTTCCGACGGCGATGAAAGGCGGATCGGCGTCCTTGGGGACGGCGATAAGGTGCTCGATCTTGCCGCCGCCCGCCCCGATCTGCCCCGCGACATGCTCGGTTTCATCGCCCTTGGCGATCGCGCGCTCGGTGCGGCGGGCGATGCCGTGGCCGAGGCGCCGAAGGACGCGCTGATCCCGGTGTCGGCGGTGAAACTGCTGGCGCCGATCCCGCGTCCGGCGCGGAACATCCTTTGTGTCGGCAAGAACTATCACGAGCACGCCAAGGAATTTCAGGCCAGCGGCTTCGACAAGAGCTCGGACGGCGTCGACATTCCCGACGCGCCGATCATCTTCACCAAATGGACGTCGAGCGTCATCGGGCCCGGCGAGCCCATTCCCGCCTATCTCGATCCCACCGCCAGCGTCGATTACGAGGGCGAGCTGACCATCGTCATCGGCAAGGCCGGCCGCAACATTTCCCAGGCCGACGCCTTCGGCCATATCTATGGTTACACCATCATCAATGACGTCACCGCCCGCACCCTTCAGCGCCGCCATTCCCAGTGGTTCCTTGGCAAGAGCCTCGACGGCTTCTGTCCCATGGGTCCGTGCCTGGTGACGGCGGATGAGATAAAGGACGTCGGCGCCCTGGAGATGACGACCCGGGTGAATGGCGAGGTGCGCCAGCTTGTGTCCATCGCCGATCTCATATTCGATATCCCCACCCTGATCGAGACGATCTCGCTCGGCATGACGCTCGAGCCCGGCGATCTCATCGCCACCGGCACGCCTGTCGGCGTCGGCATCGGCTTCGATCCGCCGAAGTTCCTCCAGCCGGGCGATGAGGTGGCGATCACCATCGAGCCCATCGGAACGCTGGAAAACCCGGTGGCGTGAACCCGGTGGCGTGAACAGGAGCGCGTGTTGACCCCGACGGAGCAACTCTACCAAAGGCTCAGGGCGGAGAGGATCGACTTCTTCGTCTCGGTGCCGTGCAAGTTGCTGGCCGAGCTCATCGAACGCCTGGAGGGTGACCCGGATATCACCTACACCCCGGTGACGCGGGAGGAAGAGGGCCTCGGCATCCTCGCCGGCGCCTATATGGCGGGCAAGCGGCCGGCAATGGTGATGCAGAACTCGGGCTTCGGCAACACCATCAACGCCGTCTGTTCGCTGCTGAGCTACTTCAAGATACCGGTGGTGTTCCTCACCAGCCACCGGGGAAGCGAGGGCGAGCCCGTCGAGGCCCAGCGGGTCATGGGGGATGCGGTCAAGCCGCTGATGGAGGCCGCCGGCGTCGATTGCATCGAGGTCGCCAGCACAGACGAGCTCGACCGGGTCGGGGAAGGCATCGCCAGGGCGTTCGAGACCCGGAGGCCCGTCGGCTTCCTCTTCCCCTTCAGTTTCTGGCGGGGCGGTGAATGATGCCAGGCCGATCGCGGCGCCGGAAACGACTTGAAAGGCGGGAACCGTGAGACGATTCGAAGCGACCCAGCGGGTCATGGAGGCGATCACCGACGAGTTGGTGGTGTGCAACATCGGCCACCCGGCCCAGGAGCTGTTCGTCATCCGCGACCGGCCGGAAAACTTCTACATGCTGGGGTCCATGGGGCTCGCCTCCTCGATCGGCCTCGGCCTCGCCATGTCCCAGGACAAGAAGGTCGTCGTGCTCGAGGGCGACGGGGCGGTGGCCATGAACATGGGCTCGCTCGCCACCATCGGCCTGGTGCGCCCGGCGAACTACCTGCTGATCATCATCGACAACGAACGCTATGGATCGACCGGCTTCCAGCCCTCCTTCACCGCTTCGAATCTGCGCCTCGACGCCGTCGCCCGTGCCTGCGGCGTCGAGCGCGTCACCCTGATCGAGGAGGAGGCGCGGATCACGCCCGCCGTCGAAGGCGCGCTTGGCGCCGACGACGGCCCCCAGATCATGGTGATCAAGACCGAAACGGGCATGCCCGAGGGCATCGGCGTCATCCCGATGGACGGCATCAGCATCCGCGACCGCTTCATCGACGCGGTCGGGGCGTAAACCGGCGCCCGCGTCTTTCCAGGTTTGGCCAGGTTTGGCCAGGTTTGGCTTGGTTTGGCCGGGTCCGGCCGGGTCCGGCGCGGTTCGACTTCGCGGTACCGGGTTCTTTGGACCGACGATTGGGGAACCGACGATTGGGAGCGATGATAAGTCTCGCCGGCTTCGCCAAGGTCAAACGCGTCATAGCCAACCGGAATTACCGGATCTATACGGCCGGGCACCTGTGCTCGAACCTCGGCACCTGGATCCAGCGGATCGCGGTCGGCTGGCTGACCTGGCAACTCACCGACTCGGCGGCATGGCTGGGACTGATCGCCTTCGCCGAGCTTTTCCCCAATGTCGTCGTCGGCCCCATCGCCGGCGCCGTGACCGACCGCATGGATTTCCTCCGCATGCTCAGGATCACCCAGGCGCTCCAGCTTTTCCACGCCGTTGTCCTGACCTTCCTGACCTTCACCGGCGTGATCACCATCGAGATATTGCTCGTGCTCATGGTGTTGCGCGGCGTCATCGGCGCCTTCAACCGGCCGGCGCGCATGTCGTTCGTTTACTTCCTGGTCGGGCGCGAGGACCTGTCATCGGCTTTGGCGCTCAATTCCGTCGTCTTCAATTCGGCCCGCTTCGTCGGTCCGGCGCTCGGCGGCGTGATCATCGTCGCCGGCGGCGTTTCCCTGGCGTTCGCCGTCAACGCCGTGACTTTCCTGATCTATTTCTTCGTCCTGATGGTCCTCGACGTGGCGCCGGCAACGATGAAGGAGAAATCCGGGCGCAGTCTTCTGAGCGAGGCGGTCGAAGGGATACGCTATGCCTTCTCCCATGCCGGCATCGCGCCGATCCTGCTGATCCTGGCGATGACCGCGCTGTTCGTCAGGCCCTATACCGAACTGTTGCCCGGCTTCGCCGACAGGGTGTTCGGGCGCGGCGTCGACGGGCTCGCCCTGTTGTTCTCGGCCAATGGCCTTGGCGCCATGGTCGCCGGTTTCTGGCTGATCCAGCGGGGCACCATCACCGGCCTTTCGTCCGTCCTCGTCGGCAATCTGCTGGTCATGGCCTTCGCCCTGTTGGCGTTCACCGCGACCGACATCTTCTGGCTGGCCTGGCCGTTCCTGGTCATCTCCGGTTTCTCCCTGGTGGTGCAAGGGGTCAGCGTCCAGACCCTGATACAGTCGACGGTGGCGAGCGAGATGCGCGGGCGGGTGATCGGCCTCTACGGCATCGTCGCCAGGGGTTGTCCGGCGATCGGGGCGCTGGTCATGGGGGGCCTCGCCGAGCGCTTCGGCCTGCGCCTGCCCCTCGCCGCCGGCGCCGCCATGTGCCTGGTGCTGTGGCTATGGGCGAGGCGGCGCAAGGCGACGATGGCCGAAGCGCTGGAAGGCGAGGCGGGGGATGCGCCCGCTGAATTAAAGGCCGGCGATTCCGCGCCTGCCCTCCGCCCTGCGGCCCAAAGCCTACGGGCGACGGGCCGTACAACTTCGCCCTGCGGCCCAAAGCCTTCGGGCGACGGGTCGGGAGGCGGGTGAGTGGATTATGCCCTAGTCGAGCTTGAAGTGCGCTCGCGGCGCGAACTCGGTGATGGTGCCGCCCGGGGCGCGGAACTTGACCGGGACGACGCCGGGGTCGGAGATGATCTCGTAGCCCTTGTCCTTGATCTCCTCGATCCGCGCCTCGAGGTCATCGACCTCGAAACCGATATGATGGATGCAGGGGCCCGTCCCGGCCGCCTTCGCCTCGTTCGATGAGTCCTCGCTGTCATACTTGACCAGGGCGATGTCGATATTGCCGTCGGTCATGTGGCGGGAAAAGTGGTCCCGGTTGCGTCCCTGGCGGACATCCCTGAAGCCCAGGGTGTTCTCGTAGAAATCGCCGGCGGCCTCGAGATCGTCGACCTTTATCGCGATGTGCCTGATCTTCATGTCACCTTCTCCCGTCATATCGGCGCATACGGCGCCAAAACCATCGATGTTCGCCCGCTAAGATAGGAGCGAGACCCGAGCTTCCAATTTATGGTATGATTTTATAGAATTGAAACAAGGTTCGCGCCACATCGGATATTCCGAGAGGGATTGCCGTGTAAGTGGCACTTACGAGCCCGATAAATCCGGTCCGCTTCATCGATGGGCCGTAACACCAGGGAACAAGGAGACGCAAAAGTGGCTAAAAATATCACCCAAAGATTGTTTGTGGTTGCCGCGGCGACGGCACTCTCGGCCGCGGTCATCTCGATGGTCGCGCTTTCGGCCGCCCAGGCCGCCGAGTGGAAGCCGAAACAGATCACCATCGTTCTGCCCCATTCGCTTGGCGGCGGCCAGGACCGCCTGACCCGGGTGCTGGTCAAGGTCTGGGCGAAGAAACTCGGCACCAAGATCAAGGTGCTGAACAAGCGCGGGGCGTCGGGCCGTATCGGTTTCGACTACTTCCGCACCCAGCCCCAGGACGGCACGGTTCTCATAACCACCAACATCGCCACCACCGGCATCATGTACGCTTCGCAGAAGCCGGATTGGAAGTGGGAGGACACCGTCTACCATCTCGGCGTCTTCGGCGTCGATCCGGGCGCCATATTCGTGCTCAAGGACTCGCCCTACAAGTCGGTCAAGGACGTTATCGCCGCGGGCCAGAAGAAAACCGCCGTCTTCGCGCTGAGCTCATGGCGCAGCACCGAGAACATCACCATCCACCAGCTGATGACGCAGAAGAAGGCGTCGTTCCAGGTCATTCCGATCGGCGGCGGCGGCGATCTGGTGACGGCGGTGCTCGGCGGCCACGTGCCGGTCGGCTTCGGCAAGGTCTCCAACATCCAGAAGGGCGGCGACAGGGTTCGTGTCCTCGCCGTGGCGCTTGCCAAGAACCCGGTTCCGGGCATGACCAACAACGCCCCGACCCTGGATAAGGCACTGGGGACCAAGACCTTGCCGGTGGCGTCGTATCGTTCGATCCTGGCGCCGGCGTCCTTGGCGAAGGAGTATCCGGACCGCCTGAAGAAGCTGAAGTCGACCTTCGAGGCGACCAAGGACGATGCCGAATACATCAAGCTCGCCAAGAAGGTGGGCATCGCGCCCGGCAACATCCTCGACATGGATCACCCCGAAATGCTGACCCTGGTCAGGTCCTTCTGGAGCGCCTTCGACAAGCACGGCTCGTTCTTCAAGACCAAGCTGAAGGTGATCAAGGTCTCCTCCAAGCTTCTCAAGGTCGGCAAGGGGGGCAAGAAGGTCACCTTCATCGACACCGACGGCAAGAAGAAGACTATCAAGGTCCACCGGCGCCGCACCAAGGTCTCCATCGGCGGCAAGAGGGTCAAGGGCAAGAAGGGCCTGAAGATGCTGAAGGCCGGCATGGAGTGCGAGATCGGTTATATCGGCGTGCCGGTATTGGCCAAGCAGTTGAAGTGCAAGTAACCCGCACCGGCGTTTGATTGGGCGGTTTCATCATTGGCGGCGGGCCTGCCCGTAGGACGGCGGGCCCGCCCCGCCATGGCGCCGGAAATCCGGATAGTGCTCTAACCAAACACGGGCCGCGCGCCCGTGTGTCCGTTCTTAGTGTCATCCTTCTACGCCGGGGTTACGGGGCCAGGGGGTTACGAGGAGGGTATCGGTAATGAATTTCACCAAGGAGGCCCTTGGTGGCCTGATCGTGCCGCTGCTTGCCATCGGTTACGCGGTTTTCGCCCTGTGGGAACAATTCACCGGCGATTACATGGAGCTGACCACGGATTACACCTTGTACCTCGCCATCCCGGTCCTGGTGCTCGGCGGCTTCCTCATCCTTCACCGGCTCATTCCGATCCTCGGCCACCTGGCCGTGGTCCGGTTCTTCGTCCCCGATCATTCGAAAAGCGGTGAATTGTCGCTCGAGGAAACGGCGGAAGCGGCGGCCTCGGGGCCGGCGGCCCGGCCCGGCGGGTGGATGAGATTGGCCGCCCTGGTCGGTTTCGCCTTCGCCCTCGTCCTGGCGCTCGAGACCGTCGGTTACCTGATCGCCTTTTTCGTCTTCGCCGTCCTCGTCCTGTTGGCGATGGGCGTGCGCTCGGTTGTGACGATCCTCGCGGTCTCCGTCGCCACCGTCCTCGTCGTGCATTTCGTCTTCGCCGGCCTGATCGACATGCCGCTGCCCGAGAGCTTCCTCGAGGAGTGGCTCGGAGGCGAGGAATGATGCCGCCGTTTGGCGCCGGGAACGGGAGCGTCGACCGCCATGCCTGACATCGCCATCGAGGGCTTTTATCTTTTCCTGGCCAACATCTGGGTGGTGCCGGTCGGGGTGGCGATCGGCATGTTCGTCGGCGCCATGCCGGGGCTGACCTCGAGCGGCACGCTGGCGATGCTGCTTCCCGTTCTCATGGTCCTGCCGCCGGAGCAGGGGCTGATCCTCGGCGTCAGCATCTATGCCGGCGCCGAAATGGGGAATTCCTTCCCTTCCGTCATGCTCAATATCCCGGGCACGCCGGGCGGCGCGGTCACCGCGTTCGACGGCTATCCCCTGATGCAGAAGGGGCTGGCGGCGAGGGCGCTCGGCATTTGCATCATGTCCTCGACGATCGGCGCGCTGATCGGCGGCGTCGCCGCGATCACGCTGGCGCCTCTGATCGCCCAGGTGGCGCTCGGTTTCGGGCCGGCGGAGATCTGTATCGTCGTCCTCTTCGGTCTCACCGTGATCGCCCAGCTTTCCGCCGGCGGCCTGGCCAAGGGCCTCCTCGCCGGGTTCTTCGGGCTGTTGCTGGCGACCACCGGCACCGACCCGACCTTCGGGCAGTTCCGCGGCACCTTCGACATCGTCTATCTGTTCGACAAGCTTCCGGTCATCGCCGTGCTGGTCGGCCTGCTGGGTTTCTCGGAGGTGATGGTGCACGCCGAGAAGGGCCTGCGCTCGCTCCTCGCCGATGACGTCAAGGTGCCCGACACCGATGTCGGCATACGCGGCATCCTCACCGGCTTCGTCGACACCCTCAAGCGCCCCATCGAGGTGATCCGCGCCGGCGCCATCGGTCTTGGCATCGGCGCCATGCCGGGCGCCGGCGCCTCGGTGGCCACTTTCGTCGCCTACCAGCAATCGATCGCCTTCGCCCCGCCGGAGCGTAAGAAGACCTACGGCAAGGGCGCGTTCGAGGGACTCATCGCCGCCGATGTCTGCAACAACGCGGTCGTCGGCGGCGCCCTGGTGCCGCTGCTGACCCTGGCGATCCCCGGTTCGGGTTCGATGGCGGTATTGCTGGTGGTCATGGTCTACCACGGCCTTTACGTCGGGCCGAGGCTGTTCCAGTTCAACGGCGACATCGCCTACGCCGTGCTGTGGAGCCAGTTCGCCGCCGCTTTCTTCGTCCTCGTCATCGGCACCTGTATCGCCTTCTTCGCCTACCGGGCGGCGCTGATAAACTTGCGGATCATCATCCCGGTCATCGCCGTCTTCTGTCTGCTCGGCGGCTTCGCGCGCAACGCCTATGTCTTCGACATGGGCCTCATGCTGGCCTTCGGTTGTCTCGGCTTCATCATGAAGAAACATGGCTACCCGGTGGTGGCCATATTGCTCGGCGTCATCCTCGGGCCCATTTTGGAGGCCAATTTCATGCGCGCCTTCCGCATCAGCTTCGGTGAGTTCGACATATTCTTCCAGAGCACGATCTCGTGGGTCCTCTGGTCGCTGTTCGCCCTGACCTTCGTCGCCCCGCCGCTCATGCGCCTGGCGAAGCGGTTCATCGGCGGCCGCGAAGGCGGCGCCGGCCGGTGATCTCGCGCCGGGCCTAACGGAGCAGAACACGATGAGCGGCGCCGAGCCGGACGGGACGCGGATCACCGGTGAGCTTTGCCGCTATATCGCCGGCGCCCTTGGCCGGAAGCTGCCGGCGGAGGTCGCGGCCAAGGCCAGGCACCATCTGATCGACACCCTGGCGGCCATGGTCTCGGGCTCGCGCCTCGGGCCGGGGCAGGCGGCGATCAAATACGTCCGCGCGCTGGGCGGTACCGGCGAGGCCCTTCTCGCCGGCACGGATTTCATCACCACGGCGGTCAACGCGGCGCTGGCCAACGGCATGCTCGCCCATGCCGATGAGACCGATGATTCCCATGTCGGCGCGCGCACCCATATCGGATGCTCCATCGTGCCCGCTTCGCTCGCCATGGCGGAAAGGGGGGGCCGGGACGGCGAGGCGCTGCTCCGTGCCATCGTCCTTGGCTACGACGTGGCGGCGCGGATCAATTTCGCGCTCGGGCCCGACTATCTGCTCAAGGGCCCCCACAATCCCCACAGCCTCGGCCCCGGCTTCGGCGCGGCGGCGGCGGCCGGCGCCTTGGCCGGCATCGACGCCGATCGGGCGGTCCATCTCCTCGCCTATGCCGCCAACCAGTCGTCGGGCCTCAGGATCTACATGCGCGACGAGTCCCATATCGGCAAGGCCTTCGATTTCGGCGGCATGCCGGCGCGCAACGGCGTCACCTCGGCGACCATGGTCGAGGCCGGCTTCACCGGGGTCGCCGACGCGCTTACCGGCCAGTTCGGTTTCTTCGAGGCGTTCTCGCCCGATCCGGATCTGGCGGCGCTGGTCGACGGCCTCGGCAGCCGCTTCGAGATCATGCGCACCAACATCAAGAAATGGTCGGTCGGCTCACCGGCCCAGGCGGCGCTCGATTCCCTCGAAGCGTTGATGGCGGAGCACGCCTTCTCCGCCGCCGATGTCCAGGCGCTCGACGCCCATATGCCCGACGACAGGGCCCACATCGTCGATGACCGCAAGATGCCCGACATCAATCTCCAGCACCTGTTGGCGGTGTTGCTGACCGACGGCGCACTGAGCTTCGAGACCAGCCACGATTACGCCCGCATGAAGGACCCGGCGATCCTCGATCTCAAGCGGCGGATCACCATGGTGCCGAGCAATGAGCTGACCCGCGCCCGGCCCGAGCGCCAGGCGATCATCGAGATCACGCTCGATGACGGACGCCGGCTCACCCACCGCACGCGCGCCGTCAGGGGCACGCCCGAGAACCCGATGGAGAGCGCCGAGATCGAGGCCAAGGCGCGCGATCTGATGGCGCCGGTGCTGGGTAAGGACCAGGCGGACGGCCTGATCGAGGCGGTCCGCGCGATCGAAAAGCTCTCGGACGCGCGGGAGCTTCGCCGCTGGCTCGCCGCCTGACGGCGCCGGTCCAGCGATGACACCCCGGATCAGGGATGGACGTCCTCGGTGAACCACTCGGTCGGCAGCTCGCGCCCGCGTCCTTCCGCCCGCGCCTTGCGGTAAAAGGCGGCGCCGGCGGCGGCGAACTGGAAGCCGAGGCCGTGGTAGTTGAGGAAACAGGTGAGATCGTCGTCCGAGTTCCGCCCCGCCGCCTTGCCGATGATGACATCGGCCAGCACCGGCGCCCCTGAAAGCTCCTTCAATTCGTCCCTCGAGGTCGCCTCGCGGCTCTGATCGGGGATCGTCAGGCCCTCCGGCGCGTCGATGTGGGCGGCGCTCAAATTGGCGGGATGGTGGATGACGACGATGTCGGCGGCGGCGATGGCGGCGGGCTCGATCTCGCCGTCCCTGATGGTGGTGATGTGCGCGCCGGGGCCGATCCAGTCCTTAAACAGCACGTTGCCGACGCTGTTGGTGGCGCAAAGCACGATGTCGGCGCCCCGGACCGCCTCCTCGGCGCTTGGCGCCGGGATCGTCTCGACCCCGGATTTCGCCGTCATCTCCCGGCAGAACGCCTCGCGGCGGGCGGCGTTGGGGCTGAAGCAGCGTATGAGCGCAATTTCGCGCACCGCGCATAGCGCCGCCACCTGGCTTCCCGCCTGCCAGCCCGAGCCGATGATGGCCGCAATCGTCGCATCCTCGCGCGCCATGTATTTGATGCCGAGCGCCGACGTGCCGGCGACGCGCATGCGCTGCACCACGCCGTCGGGGAAGATCGCCAGCGGCTCGCCGGTGTCGATGTCGAAAAGCAGCACCAGCCCGACCCAGCGTCCGCCCGGCGCCTTGGGCAGCTTGACCCGCCGCATGGCCCCTGCCGTCTCGGGCCAGGTGAGGATGTCGGAATTGATGCGGATGGCGCCGACGCCGAGGCTCGGCACGATGCCGCCCAGCATCTTCAGCGCATAGATGCCGTCCTCCTGCCCGGTCTCGCTTAGCATCACGGATCGCTCGCCCGGCGTCGCGATGCCCCGCGCGATGTCGCGGTAGGCCCCTTCGAGCGCGGCGATGCACTCGTCCATGGTGAGGATTTCCTCGGCGTCCTCGTTGGTGAGCAACAGCGTCATTAATTACCGGCCTCCTTCATTCCCCCCGGCGCATAGTAGCGGAAACCGGCGCGCGAGGGGCGGCGTTGACAGGCCCGGCCCCGCCGTTACTATGTTTTTCAATGCGTTGGCAGGCATTTGCCGGCGCCAACCGCCGATAATCTTGGGGACCCCGCGGATGAATGATGACACCTCGCTTGGCGACAAGGCGTTTCCTTTCATCCGCGTCGCGCCCCGGCCCGCCAAGCCGAGGGCCGACGGCCTGACCATCGTCGCCGATCGGGGGATGGGGCCGAACCGGATCGGCGATCTGATGGAAACCGCCGCCGATTACATCGATGTCGCCAAGATCGCCATCGGCGCCTTCCGCCTGCAGTCCGAAGCCTTCCTCAAGACCAAGATCGCGACCTACCATGATCACGGGATCAAGATTTTCTTCGCCGGCGACGTCACCGAGACCGCCTTCGCGCAGGGCGTATCGAAGGAGTTCTATGCCGCCGTCAAGGCGCTCGGCGGTGACGCGGTCGAGGTCTCGAGCGCCCAGGTGGCGATGTCGCTCGACGACAAATGCGGGTTGATCGCCATGGCCAGGGACTCAGGACTCGATGTCGTCGCCGAGGCCGGCCAGAAGGGCCATGAGGACTGGACCCGGAGCGAAGCCTACGTGCTTTCCCAGATCGAGGCGTTCCAGAAGGCCGGCGCCTGGAAGGTGCTGATCCAGGGCGAGGGCATCAGCGAAGGGGTGGCGGAGCGCAAGGACAGGCTCATCCTCGCCATCGCCGCGCGTTTCGGCATCAAGGACCTGATCTTCCAGGCCAAGGACGGCGCCACCCAGGAATGGTTCATCAATACGCTGGGCAACGCGGTGAATCTGGATGTCGACGACGACCAGATCCTCGATCTCGAACTGATGCGCCGGGGCATCCGCAAGCGCGGCGTCTTCGGCCTGGTCGGCAGCCTCGACAGGGGCTAAGCGCGGCGGCGGGTGGCGGGGAATATTTACGGGAATATTTTTGGAATGTCTTAGATTTGGTAGTGCCAAAAACAGATTGATATCCCTCGTACAGCTGCTACAATTTGTATAGAACATACATAGAACTCTACCACATATACGGTGAAAATGTCATCGAGCATGGCATATCTTGATGGGTTTCAGTAGAATTAGGAAGAATATATGCGTCTCAAAATCAGAAAATTGATGGATGGTCCTGGCCCTAATGAAGCGCTCGTCGCGGTAAACTCCGCATCCGGGGCTATCGAACAGGTTGTTGTTCATAGGACAGCTATAGAACACGACATGATTGATGTCGGACATCCAATCCATCAAACAGAGGATAAAGCTTTGGTGGAATTGCCCAGAGAGGCGATGTCGGGTAGTTGGCGAGTGTGGGTTCCTAACGAGGATGTTGATTCCTAGTGATACTTACTGATCGTGAGATCAAGATCGCCATTGACCGGGAACTGATTGGCATCGATCCCGAACCTGCTGCTGACGCATTTAGCTCGACCAGTGTAGACCTAACGTTAGACCCCCATGCTTGATTATTTCGCCAAGAAGTTAGTCAGGGGATCATTATTGATCCCGGTGCCCCTAGCTTCGATTTTCATAGCATTGCAGATTTATTAACTGAACCAATAAATATAAATCCTCAATTCAATTTGCCCACTCGGAAACTTCTTCTGGCATGGACGAAAGAATCGGTCACGCTTCCTACTCAGTCCCGGGTTGCGGCGCGGGTAGAAGGTAAAAGTTCCTTGGCGCGGCTTGGTGTTGGGATTCACATCACCGCCCCGACGATACATGCTGGTTTCACTGGTCAATTACAGTTGGAAATAGTGAACCACGGACCAACTGATGTCGTATTAAGATCTAATATGCGAATTTGTCAGATTATATTTGAAATGACATTCGGCACCCCTGACAAAGGATATTCGGGCCTTTTCACTGGCCAGGAAGCCCATTAATTTAAATTGAACGGCGAATTCTCCTCATCCAGAAGTAATTCCGGGGTTGTGCCATATCGTGGCCGATTGACCCGGATGATGTGGCACGACAATGGCGGTCAAACCCTGAACGACGCCAGTTCGCCGAGGTCCTCGCGGGTCTCGATATTGACGCAGAAATCGAGCAGCCTGTCGGCGAACGCCGTATCCAGTCCGCCATAGGCGACATTGCCGCGGAATTTGTCGATCAGTTGATCGCGCGTCAGCGGCTCGCGCACGCCGCCGCGGAAATGGGGCTGGCGCAGCTCGCGAACGCTACCGTCCTTCATCGTCACCCTGATGTGGCCGGAATAGTTGACCGGATATTCGTCGTCGGGATCGATGACGTAGCGGATCTTGGAAGCGAGCGCCAGGATGCGCGGGTCCCTGGCCTTCTCGTCGGTAAACTGGTCGAGCCCGGCGTCGCCGTCGAAGAAGCCGACGGCCATGCAGAACGGCATCGAGAACTTGGCGGCATAGCCCGTCGGCGGCCGGTGCTTGCCGGCGAGGGGCTCCCACAGCCTGTCGACCAGCCCTTCGCCGGTCTCGCATTCGATATCGGCGATGTCGTCGGCATCGACGCCCTCGGCCGCCAGGCGGATGGTGCAGTCGATGAAGGGGTGGATCATGGTGCCGCAGGCGTAAGGCTTGAAGGCGATCCCTTCCATCAGCCACTCCTCCCCCAGACCCTCGGTGAGGGGGCCGTAATTCGGCGTCGCCGACGGCGCGAAGGCGCGGAAGTAGTTGTGGCCGCCCTCGAACACGGTGCGCGGCCCGTTGTATCCGGCCCTGGCGAAGAGCGCCGCGCGCAGCCCCGAATGCGCCGCCCAGCCGGGATGGAGCCGCTTGGTCCAGGCGCCGTCGGTGAGATATTCGAGTATGCCCGACGCCAACGATGACGATATGGCGATGGCGTTGGCCATCTGACCGGCATCGAGCCCAAGGGCGGCGCCGGCGCCGGCGGCGCCGCCGAAGACGCCGATGACGCCGACGGGATGGAAACACGCCTTGTGCATGGCGCCGGGCGCCACCTGGTTGAGGCGGCAGACGGTCTCGAGGCCCAAGGTGATGCCGAGAAGCGCATCGGCGCCGGTTCGCCCGAAACGCTCCGCCGCCGCGAGTGCGGCGGGGATCACCATGGCGCCGACGCGGATCGGCGTGCCCTCGAGGGTGTCGTCGAAATCCTCGCCGTGGGTCGAGGTGCCGTTGACCAGGGCGGCGCCGGCGGCGTCCATGCCCTTCGGATGGCCGATCGCGGTGCAGTTCCCCTCCCCGTCCCAGCCCTCGATCAGGGCGTGGACGTAATCGGTGTTCCGCGCCGCGATGCAAAGCCCGGCCATGTCGAGAAGGTCGTTGATCGCCGTCTCCCGGGCCTTGGCCGGGATGTCGTCGAGGGTGAGGGAGGCGAGCCTGGCGCCGAAGGCCTCGGCGATGGTCGGGGTGGCGCTTTGTGGGCTTTGATCTGTCATCCGGTGTCCCTGAATGTTGCGTTTTCATCGTCGGGCCCGTCTCTTCCGATCGACTCTTCCGATCGACTCTTCCGATCTCTGGGGGGCCCGCGCCAGAAGGTGCCGAATCCCGCGCCTCCCGACAACCGAAATCTGATTTTTGTTGCCATGATTGCCGGGCTTTGCTCTTTTGGGGGCGCGCCGGGAAAATAACAAGGCCGGCAGCGTCTTACTCGTCATCGGGGAACCGCCATGGGAACCGTCAGCAATCTCAACGTGACCGCCGCCGCCTGCGAATTCATCGAATCGGCGCGGCTGAGCGACATGCCCGACGAAGCGATACGCATCGCCAAGCGCTGTATGCTCGACGGATTGGCGCTTTACGTCGCCGGCAGTGTCGAGCCGTCGGCGCGGATCCTGGCCGAGGAGGCCGTCGTAACCGGCGGGCGGGAAGACGCGCTCATTCTCGGCAAGGGCGAGGCCAAGGCGCCGGCGCCGGCGGCGGCCAGGGTGCTGGGCACCGCCGGGCATGCCCATGACTGGGACGACACCCAGGTGTCCCGCGATCCCCGCCACCAGTACGGGCTGTTGACCCACCCGACGATCCCGCCGCTTGCCGCCTCCCTCGTCGTCGCCCAGATGCGGGGCGATGTCGGCGGCGAGGAATTCATGACGGCGTTCCTCACCGGTTTCGAGGTCGAGTGCAAGATCTCCGAGATCATGCTGCCCGACCATTACAAGCAGGGCTTCCATTCATCGGGCACCGTCGGCACCTTCGGCGCCTGCGCGGCGGCGGCCAAGCTCCTGGGCCTCGCCGGCGAGAAACTGGGCTCGGCGATGGGCATCGCCGCTTCCATGGCGTCGGGCATCCGCATCAATTTCGGCACCATGACCAAGCCCTTGCATGTCGGCCGCGCCTCGGAGAACGGCGTGACGGCGGCGTTGCTGGCGGCGCGCGGCTTCACCGCCGACGGCTGCGCGCTCGACGGGCCGTGGGGCTTTTTCTCGGTCCATGGCGGCGGCCTCCATGAGGAAAAGGTGGCGGATGGCTTCGGAAAAACCTATTCGATCGTCGAGCCCGGGGTTTCGATCAAGCCCTATCCCAGCGGCATCCTCACCCATCAGGCGATGGACGCCATGCTGCGCCTGGTCAGGGAGCACGACGTCGGCGCGGACGGGGTCGAGCGCATCACCCTTTATGCCGGCAGCAACATCCTCAAGCCCATCCGCTACGCCAAGGCCCGGAACCACCTCGAGGCCAAGTTCTCGATGGCGGCGCTGCTCGCCATGCTGGTGATCAGGCGCCGCGCCGGCCGCGCCGAGTTCACCGACGAATTCGTCGCCTCCCCGCAGATGCAGGCGATGCAGGAGAGGATCTCGACGGCGCTCGACCCCGAGATCGAGGCCAAGGGCATGGACATCATCCGCTCGCGCATCGAGCTGGTGACCCGCGCCGGCGAGACCCACCTGCAATGGGCGGATGAGCGCTACCGCGGCGGCCCGGACAACCCGATGAGCGACGCCGAGCTCGAGGAGAAGGTGGCGGCCTGCACCGACGGCGTGATCGACGATGCCGCGACGGCGCGGCTGATCGAGACCGCCTGGCGGGCGGAGAAGCTTACCGACGCCGCCGATCTGGCGCGGGTCATCCAGCACTGATGCCCGGCCGGTCATGAAAGCAGGAGCCCGAGGGGAGTAGATGACCAAGGACGACGAACAAATCCCCGACACCGTTTCCGCCACCCTTTCCAGGTGGCTGGCGGCGCTCGAGCCGGCGCGGATTCCCGACGACGTCAAGGCCGCTTGCATCGATACGGTGATCGACACCACCGCCCTTTGTATCGCCGCCAGGAACACCGATTACGTGCGCGCCCTGATCGCCGGCTGGGACGGGGAAGGCGGTTGCACGGCGCTCGGCCATGGCGCCGGCTTCGGCGCCACGGGTGCTGCGATGATCAACGGCACGGCGGCGCATGGCGAGGATTTCGACAACACCTTCGAGGGCTGCCCGGTCCATTCCGGCGCCGTCGTCGTGCCCGCCGTCTTCGCCGCCGCCGAGCGTTACGAGGTTTCCGGCGCCAGGGCCCTTGCCGGTATCGCGGCGGGCATCGAGGTCATGTGCCGGCTGGGGCTGGTGGCGCAAAAGGGCATCCATTCGGCGGGCTTCCATCCCACCGCCGTGCTTGGCGCCATGGGCGCCACCGCCGGCGTCGGCGTCACCTTGGGACTGACCGGGCGCCAGTTGGTCGACGCCTTCGGGGTCGCCGGTTCGATGGCGTCGGGCATCATCGAGTATCTCGCCGACGGGTCGTGGACCAAGCGCATGCATGCGGGCTGGGCGGCGTCATCGGGCCTGCGCGCCGCCTTGATGGGCAAGACCGGTTTTTCCGGCCCCGGCACCGTGTTCGAGGGTACCCATGGCCTGTTCCATAGCTTCGCGCCGTCGCTCGATGCCGATTTCAGCCCGCTCACCGGCGCGCTGGGCGAGCGTTGGCGGGCCGCCAACCTGGCGTTCAAGCCCTACGCCTGCGGCACCATGGCCCAGCCCTATGTCGATTGCGCCATCGAGCTCAAGGAGGAGGGCGTCGAGGCCGCCGACATCGCGCACATCGTCTGCGAGGTCGGCGAGGGGACGGTGCACCGCCTGTGGGAGCCCTTGGCGCTCAAGCACGCGCCGCCGACGCCCTATGGCGCCAAGTTCTCGACGCCTTATTGCATGGCCGTCGGCTTCGTCGACGGCGACGCCGGCCTCGCCCAGTTCACCGACGCCAAGATCGCCGATCCGGCGGTCCTCGCCTTCGCCGCCAAGATTACTTACGAGATCGACCCGGACAACGAGTATCCCGCCAACTTCACCGGCCACTTGCGGGCGACGCTTGTGGACGGCACGGTGCATGAGATCCGCCGGGGCCAGATGCGCGGCGGCGCCCGCGCCCCGCTTTCGCGCGCCGAACTGGTGGCCAAGGCGAAGAAGAACATCGCCTTCGGCGGCTGGGAGGAAGCGCGGGCCGGGCGGCTGGTCGCGTTCTGTCAGAGTTTCGGCGACGACACCGGCCCCCTGACCCTGGCGGAATTCGCCGGCTGAGCCGGTGTTTGGATTCATCCACAACATGAAGTTCAACCGCGCCGTAGGGCGAAGCGATTATCCGACGGCGATTCGTTGCATGAAGAAGGGAATCGCCGCCGACGGGGAAAACTCCTATTACCTCAGTATGATTGCCTACTGCCATCATTGGATGGGGTCAGACCAAGAGGCGCTCGACTATGGGACGCGTGCCTTGGCACGTGATCCTTGCGATCCGGACATGCTGCGACTCGTGGCCCATATCTATCAGGATCGCGGCGATGACGAACGCGCCTACATCTATGTGTGCCGGGCCCTTGAGAACCCGCCCAAGCCCCTCGAGGATGTTCCGAGGTTTTTCATGGCTGTGTGGCGCGTGTTGTCCATTATCTTTCCCCGCCTCAAAAAAGTGGACCCGGACAAGTCGTTCCATAATTTCAACAAGCGACGGCGAGACTGGCAGGCGTCGGCGGAGGACTGGAAAGAACGGTACGAGAAGAAATAGGGCGGACCGCCGGACGAAACCATTCATTGAGTGACCCTGGCGGAATTCGCCGCCTGATCCGGGGCCGGTTTCGATGCAGGCGTGGAGGGGGGCGCGCCCTAGATATCGAGGATCAGGGTCTCGCCGGGCAGGGCGCGGGAGATGCAGATCATCATCGACTTGTTCCCGGCCTTTTCGCGGTCGCTCAGCACGTCGTCGCGGTGTTCGGCCTTGCCGCCGAGGAGGCGGGTGCGGCACGTCGCGCAAAGCCCGTCCTCGCACGACGATTCGGCGTCGATGCCGGCCTCGCGCACGGCCTCGAGGATGGTCTTGTCCGCCGCCACGGTGAGGGCCTGCTTGTGGCGCGAGAGATAGACCTCGAAGCTCTCGTTCTTCCACGCCTTCGGCCGGGCGCTTGGCGCGAACAGCTCGAAATGCACCGTGCCCTCGGGCCAGTGGCCGGTGGCCTGGCGCGCCGCCGCCATCAGCCCCGCCGGGCCGCAGACATAAAGGTGCGCCCCGTCGGCGCGCTTCGAAAGCACGTCGTCGAGCTTGATCCCCCTGGCCGGATCGCCGCCGTCATGGTGGAAGGTGAGGTTGGGCCCGAAGACCTCCTCGACCTCGTCGGCGAACGCCGTGTTCCGGGCGTCCCGGGTGCAGTAATGAAGGGCAAAATTGGCGCCTCCCTGGCGCAGGCGGTAGCCCATGGAGAGGATCGGCGCGATGCCGATGCCGCCGGCGATCAGGATGTGCTCGCCGGCATCCTCGGCGAGCCCGAAGTTGTTGATCGGCGCCATCGCCGTGATGGTGTCGCCGGCGCCGGCGCTCTCGTGCAGCCACGCCGACCCGCCCCGGCCGTTCTTCTCGCGCAAGATCCCGAGCACGTAACGGTGGCGCTCAATCGGGTCATTGGCCAGCGAATAGGACCGCTTCAGGCCGTCGCCGGTGACGAGGTCGATATGGGCGCCGGCCTCGAACGCCGGTAGCTCGCCGCCGTCTCGGGGCACCAGCTCGATGCGCTTGATCTCGGGCGTAAGCTCATCGACGCTGGCGATGATGAGCTTCAGCTCCCGCTTGGCCTTGGGCTTGGGCACGAGTTGATCGGTCTCGAGGATCAGCCGTTCGACCCGTTCGCCGCCGATGATGTGGCGCTCGAGGATCTCATCGATGTCGGCGCGGCTCGAATAGCCGTACCAGACGGCCTCGGGATAGATCACCATGGTGGGGCCGAGCTCACAGCGCTCGAGACAGCCCGAGGTGTTGATGCGGATCTTGGCAAGCCCGAGCTCCTTGGCCCGGGCCTTCATATATTCGCGAAGCTCGACCGAGCCCCGGGCCGAGCAACAGCCCCTGGGATGGCCGTCTTCGCGCACATTCACGCAGCAAAAGACGTGGGTCTCGTAAACCAGATCCTGGCGGTCTTGGCGGTCTGCCATACTCTCCGATACTCCCCGATACTCCCCGTTCGATAGAGGGAATATAGGCACGATGCCCGAATTTGTGAACCAGGGCTTGGCCTCGGGGCGCGCGGAAGCCTGGCCGTGACGTGCCGAAGACGCGATGTTGACCGGAAGTGGCGGAGGCTTCAGAGTGCACAACCATAGAAGGGGTACCCCATGACGGCACAAGTCCCGCCCCCCGCCGGGAAAGTCCCGGTATGGCGAACGGCGATAGGGAGCTACGGCTTCGTCTTTTCCAATCTCGATCGGTTCCTGGCGCTTGGCTGGCTTCTTCTCGTGATTACCTTCGCGGTGTATATGGCCAGCGGCGTTCTTTTCAAGATAGGCGCCCCGGAAGCCGCTTCGGTGGCCGATTGGGTGACCAACGTCCCGCTTGAAGCCATCGCTTGGGCCATGTATGCGGTCTTCTCCGTCCGCTGGCACCGATTTTTCCTCCTGGATGAGCGCGAAAGCGTGTTCAGCGAAATTCTGGTTGCGCGCAACTGGCGTTTCCTCGGCTATACGTTGCTCCTGGCTTTCGCCCCGATGGTGCCGATGTTTGTCATAAGCTTTGCCAATTTCGGCGATTTTCCACCCGTGGCAGGGCCTCAATCAATAGAGACCATCGACTGGACGCTCATAACCATCAACTGGACGCCCATAATATTGTTCGGTCTATCTATATTGGCCATGCCAATTCTGGTCATCGTTCTGTTCCGCTTTTTTCTTGTGCTGCCCGCCACGGCGGTGGACCGGCCCCTCGCCTTCGGCGAAGCCTGGCGCAATATGCGCGGCAATACCTGGCGGTTCATGGGCTGTTTCTTCCTTGTCGCGATTCCGTCGCTGATCCCTATTTGGGGCATGTTTGCGGTTTTCGGCCAGTCCTTGTTCGGCGGCGGTATGACCGGCGGCGCGCCGGAGCCCACGATTGGCGTCAGTGTGGTTATGAACGCGGTAATGGTCATCATCGGCTTCTTCATCACCGCCGTCGGCATCACCGTACTCTCGACCTTTTACCGCCATATCATCGGTGGCGAGAGTGGCGAGGGCGGCGCGGTGGTGGGCCCATGAGCATCGGCGGCCAACCGCCGGCCACCGCCGGGAAAGTCCCGGTCTTAGACACGGTGGTGGAGAGCTACCGCTTCGTCTTTGCCAATCCGGGCCGGTTCCTGGCGCTTGGCTGGCTTCCCCTTCTAATTGCCTTCTCGGTGAATATGGTGAGCGATGTTCGTGGCGAAGTGGGCGGCGGGGAGGATGCGTCCGTGGCCGATTGGGTGGCCTACGTTGCGCTTGAAGCCGGCTATTGGGCGATGTACGCCGTCTTCGCCGTTCGTTGGCACCGTTTTTACCTGCTTGACGAGCGCGAAAGCGTTTTCAGCGAATTCCTCGCCGCGCGCAACTGGCGTTTCCTCGGCTATACGCTGCTCCTGACTTTCGCCCCGATGGTGCCGATGTGGGTTATCGTCCTTATCTCAGGGTTCGTGTCCATTCTACCCAGTATCGCCGCTTCTATCCTGCTGTTCGTTATGTTCCGCTTCTCCCTCGTCTTGCCGGGGACTGCGGTCGACCGGCCGCTCGGCCTCGGTGAAGCCTGGCACAAAATGCTCGGCCATACCTGGCGGTTCATCGGCGCTTTCTTCCTCGTCGCAATTCCGGCTATGTTCCTGATCTGGATTGTGTCAGCGATTCTCGGCCAATCCTTGTCCGGCGGTATCACCAGCGGCGAGCCGGAGTCCATGGCCGACGTTCCTGTGGTTACGAACGCGGCAATAGCCATCATCGGTTTCCTTTGGACGGCCGCCGGCATCACCGTGCTGTCGAAATTTTACCGCCACATCGTCGGTGGCAATACTGGAGAGGGCGGCGTGGTGGTGGGCCCATGAGCATCGGCGGCCAACCGCCCATCGCTGCCGGGAAAGTCCCGTTCCTAGACACGGCGGTGGATAGTTTCCGCTTCGTCTTTTCCAATCTCGGCCGATTCTTCGCTCTCGGCTGGCTTCCCCTCGTGATCGACATCGCTTTCAGTATGACGAGCGGCTTCCTGACCGAGACGGGCAGCGGGGAAAGCCGTTCCTTGACCGATTGGGTGACCTACATCGTGTTGCTCGCCGCCCCTATCGCCATGTATGTGCTCTTCGCCGTTCGTTGGCACCGGTTTTTCCTGCTTGAGGAGCGCGAAAGCGTGTTCAGCGAAATCTTCGCTGCGCGCGACTGGCGTTTCATCTTCGCTACGCGCGACTGGCGTTTCCTCGGCTATACGACGCTTCTGTTTTACCTCCCGTTCGTTCTGGTGTTGATCGTATTCGTCGTGGGATTCGAGACCTTCTTTTTCTGGGCGTTGCCTGGGATTGGAAGGTTGGCCAGCACGGAAACCCTGCTCTTGATCTTGATGGGTCTATACGCTCTCGCCGCGGCCACTCTGCTCAACATATTGCTCCGCTTCTCTCTTGTGCTGCCCGCCACGGCGATCGACCGGCCGCTCACCCTCGGCAAGGCCTGGGACAAAATGCGCGGTAATTCCTGGCGCTTCATCGGCGCCGCCTGGCTTGGCCCGGGTATGGTTATGATTATTGAAGAGTACTATTTCCACCCATCGACCCGGCCGGTGGGCGGCTACGGGTCCCAATTCGCGATTGACGTGATCGTGTTCAGCGCCCTCGCGGACTTGTTAGCCACCGCCGTCGGCATCACCGTGCTCTCGAAATTTTACCGCCATATCGTCGGCATGGAGGCGCCCGAAGGAGACGAGGGCGGCGCGGCGACCGGTTCGGCTTGAGGGGGAACTTCGGGCGGGGGTCTTTGGCTATTTGGCGGGCTCGCCGGCGGGCGGGTTGGGTTCGTCTTCCTTTTTTTCTTCTTTCTTCTTCACCAGATCGGCCATCGTTTTCCTGAGGTTCTTGATCTCGTATTCCGACAGCGCGTAGCGCCAGGTGGCGAGGCGGGTGTTGATCTCCTCGATCTCCTTCTTGACTTCCTCTGACGGCGCCGGGTCGGTGCCCGCCTTGGCCA
>JADFJG010000140.1 GCA_022566265.1 Pseudomonadota bacterium
ATGGCGGCTAACTCCAGCTCGCCGAGCAACGGCGACGTTACCCGCGCCATCGCCGCCACGCTTATCAATAGATAGGCCGCGGTGGTCCCCGCTCCCGCCGTCAATGGACGCCCGGTATGGCCAAGCGAGGCCCGTGTCGCAACCGCGAGGATCATGGTGCCGAAGGCCCCCGTGGTGAGCGCGTGCCATGCGGCGCTTACCGGCAGGAAAACGCCGAGGCCGGCGAGGCCGATCAATACCAGGGCGAAGGCAAGCCAGGCGTAACCGAGATGAAGGACCCACAAAAGCGGCTCGGAGAGCACCTTGAGCCCCTTCCACCGGGCGAGTCGCCAAAGGTGCAGTAGGCCGACCGCCACCGCCATCGCCGCCGTGATCGACGATTCGGGCGCCACCACCTCGGCTATCACCAGCAGAGCGAGGGCGCCCAGCGCACCATGGTCGATCGTGTCGGTGGCGGCGGGCAGCGACTCCGCCCCCTGTTTCTTCAGCCAGTTGCGGGTGAAGCTGGGGATGATCCTGCCGCCGATCATGGCGATCAACATCGCCAAGATGAAGATGGTCAGGCGATATCCGGTATCGGCGGTGTCAGCGAGTCCCAGCCTCTGCAAATGAACCAGCACGTTGCCGGTCGCTATCAAGGCGATCAGGCCGAGGACCGGAAAGTTTCGCGCGTTCTTGCCGCCAATCAGTTCGCGGGCAATCGTCACAACGAGGACGAAGAGGAAGGAGAGGTCGAGAGCCGCCACCGCCCAGGGCCCCAGCACTTCCGGCAACAGAAACGCCGCCCGGCCCAACGCCCAAAGCCCGACCAGGGACGCCAGCGGCCAGCCACTTATCGGCAGCCCGCCCGTCCAGTTGGGAATTGCGGTAAGGATGAAACCGGCGATGGCGGCGGTGGCAAATCCGAACAGCATCTCGTGCCTATGCCAGGCGAGTGCGTCGACCGCGTCGGGCAGCACCGGCAACCCGGCGAGGCTTCCCACCCACAGGAGCACGCCAAGCGTCGCCCAAGCGCCGGCGAGTAAAAAGAAGGGGCGGAAACTCTGTTGCAGGATCACTGGCCCCTCCCTGGCGCCGGGTTTCGCTTCGGCGCTCCCCTGGTGAGGTTCTTGCGTCATTTCCTGTCCGCTCCGCCTGATCGCCAGTCAACCAAGGGTCCGGTTATCTCCCCCCTTGGCACCGGGTCCTGTACTAGAGCGCTATCCGACCAGATGGAAGCGATTTGATGGGGCAAAACGGTCCCTCGGGTAGGAGCGGCGCGCGGCGCGATGTAGGACATCGGGCAAGCGTCGCGACGCATCCGAGGGGCCGTTTTGCCCCACCGAAGGCCGGGTTCTTTTGCGCCGTGGCGTCGTTGCGCCCCTTTGCCGATGCGCAAGCATCGCCATGCGGCGCGCGCCTAGCCACGACGCAAAATAATCCCGGTCAAACGATTCCATCTGGTCGGATAGTGCTCTAGTTCGACCGGCGCGCCGGCACCGGTGTCCCCTCGCCTTCCGCCGCCCCGGCGATAGCGGCGAGCTGGCGCATCAGGCGCTCGACGCCGGCGATCCGCGCCTCGCCCTTGGCCCAGTCGCGCATGCAGACCAGCCTGTGGTCGGGCCTGAGCTTCACCGCCCCGGCCTCGGCCTGGATGAATTCGACCAGCCCCTCGAGGTTGGCGAAGTGGTTGTCGCGAAACGACAGCACGGCGCCCTTCGGCCCCGCCTCGACCTTCTCGACGCCGGCGTCCCGGCATAGCTGCTTGATGGCGATGACGGAAAGCAGGTTCTCGACCTCGCCCGGCAGCGCTCCGAAACGGTCGATGAGCTCGGCCGCGAAGGCCTCGATCTCGGCCGCGGCCACGAGGCCGGCAAGGCGGCGGTAAAGCCCGAGACGGACCCCGAGATCGGCGACGTAGCCTTCCGGGATCAGCACCGGAATGGAGATGCTGATCTGCGGCGTCCAGTCGTCCGCCGGTGCGTCGTCGCCGCCGCGAAGCGCCGCCACGGTTTCCTCCAGCATGTGCTGGTAAAGCTCGACGCCGACCTCGCGGATATGGCCCGACTGTTCCTGGCCGAGCAGGTTGCCGGCGCCGCGGATGTCGAGATCGTGACTGGCGAGGCTGAAACCGGCGCCGAGGCTGTCGAGGGTCTGCATCACGCCGAGCCGCTTCTCGGCCGCCCGGGTGAGGTTCTGGCGAACCGGCAGCGTCAGATAGGCATAGGCCCGCACCTTCGCCCGTCCCACCCGGCCGCGCAACTGGTAGAGCTCGGCCAGGCCGAAGCGGTCGGCGCGATGGACGATCAGGGTGTTGACGTTGGGGATGTCGAGGCCCGATTCGATGATGTTGGTGGAGAGAAGCACATCGACGCCGCCCTCGTAGAAGGCCGACATCGCCGCTTCGAGATCGCGCGCCGCCATGCGTCCATGGACGACCCTCACCTTGGCGTCGGGCACCAGGCGTTCGATCTGCTCTTCGATGGTGGCGAGGTCGCGGATGCGGGGGCAGACATAAAATGTTTGCCCGCCGCGGAATCGCTCCCGTTCGATCGCTTCGCGGATGATCAACGGATCGAACGGCAGGATGAAGGTGCGCACGGCGAGGCGATCCACCGGCGGGGTGGCGATGACGCTCATGTCCTTGACGCCGGCAAGGGCAAGCTGAAGCGTGCGCGGGATCGGCGTCGCCGTCAGGGTCAGCACGTGGACGTTCGACTTGAGCCGCTTGAGCCGCTCCTTGTGGACGACGCCGAAACGCTGCTCCTCGTCGACCACCAGCAGGCCGAGGTTGGAGAACTCGATCCGTCCGCTCAACAGCCCGTGGGTGCCGATGACGATGTCGATGGTCCCGTCGGCCAAGCCCTTCTTGGTCTCGGCGATTTCCTTCGCCGGCACCAGCCTCGAGATCTGCCCGATCCTCACCGGCCAGCCGGCGAAGCGCTCGGAGAAGGTCTGGTAATGCTGGCGCGCGAGCAAGGTTGTCGGCACGACGACGGCGACCTGGGCGCCGGTCATCGCCGTCACGAAGGCGGCGCGAAGCGCGACCTCGGTCTTGCCGAAGCCGACATCGCCACAGATCAGCCGGTCCATCGGCCGGGTCGAGGCGGCATCGTTGAGGGTATCGTCGATCGCCGTTTGCTGGTCCTCGGTCTCGTCGAAGCCGAAGCGGGCGCAGAACTCGTCATAGAGGGCGCCCGGGGGCGTCATCGCCTCGGCGTGGCTGAGCTCGCGCGCCGCCGCCACCTTCAGCAACTCCTCGGCCATATCCTTGATGCGTTTCTTGAGGCGCGCCTTGCGGGACTGCCAGGCGGCGCCGCCGAGCCTGTCCAGGGCGACCGTTCCCTGGTCCTCGCCGTAGCGGCTGAGGACCTCGATGTTCTCCACCGGCACGAACAGCTTGTCGCCGCCGTCATAGAGGATTCTGAGACAGTCATGGGGAGCGCCCGCGACCTTGAGGGTTTCGAGGCCGTCATAGCGGCCAATGCCATGATCGAGATGGACCACGAGATCGTCCTGGGCCAGGTTGGACACCTCGCTGAGGAACCGGTCGGCGCGCCCGCCCTTGCGCGCCGGCTGCGCCAGGCGCTCGCCGAGGATGTCCTGTTCGCCGATGAAGGCGAGCTTGGGCGTCACGAAGCCGTGCTCGAGGCCGAGGACGACAAGCGCCAGCGTTTCGGTGGGCAAGGCGTTGACCTCGGCCCAGCTCTCCACCGTCTTGGCATCGCCGGCGCCGTGATCGCGCAACAGACCTTCGAGGCGAGCCAACGAGCCCACGCTGTGGCCGGCGACGACGACCCGCCGGCCGGCGGCCTTGTGCTCCTCGATGTGGGCGGTGACGGCGTCGAACAGCTGCACACCCGTTTGCCGGCGGGCGGCGGCGAAATCATGTCCGGGCTTGCCCCCGGCATCGATCTGCCGGGGACCGGTCGCCGGCGCCGTGAAGGGTGAAAAGACACCGACCGCGCGCGCGCCAAGCTGCCGGTCCCATTCGTCGCCGATCAGATAAAGCCGCTCCGGCGGTACCGGGTGGTAGACGGCGCCGTCGGCGGCGAAACCGGTAATGGTGAAATCGCGCCGCGCCTGGTAATAATCATTGATGGCCTCGATCCGCGCGTCGCGGGCCAGCTCGGCCCGGTGGGCAACCGTCACCACCGCATCGGGCAGGTAGGCGAGAAGCGGCTCCAGACACTCGTGAAACAGCGCCAACCAATGCTCCATGCCGGGATGCCGGCGTTTGGCGCTGATCGCCTGATAGAGCGGGTCCTCCTCGGTGACGGCGCCGAAGAGATCGCGGTAGTTCTCGCGGAAACGGGCGACGGTGGTGTCGTTCAATAAAACCTCGCTCACCGGCTTGAGTTCGAAGGACTGGAGGTTGCCTTCGCTCCTTTGGGTCAGCGGGTCGAAGCGGCGGATGCCCTCCAGTACGTCGCCGAACAGATCGAGACGCACCGGCCCATCCAGCCCCGGCGGGAAGACGTCGATGAGGCCACCGCGGACGGCATATTCTCCCGGTTCCATCACCGTCTCGGCCCGGCCGTAGCCGTTCTTGACCAGGTAATCGGTCAGCGCCCCGAGATCGATGGTCTCGCCCTCCGCCGCCGAAAAGCAGGCGTCGCGGTAGGTCTCGGGCGCCGGCACGCGCTGCAGGAAGGCGTTGACGGTGGTCAGGGTGATCCGGCGGAGGCTTGCTCCCGCGCGCGTCCCCACCAGGCGCGTCAGCGTATCGATGCGCTCGGAGGCGATGGCGCTTTTGGGCGATACCCGGTCATAGGGCAGACAATCCCATGCCGGCATCTTCAGCACCTCGGCCTCGGGCGCGAAGAAGCGGAGCGCCTCGGCGATGCGCGCCATCGCCGCGTCGTCGACGGCGATATGCAGGATGTCGGGAAACGCGCCGGTTGCGGCAAGCTCGCTCAGCACCAGGGCATCGCAGCCCGCGGGCGTGCCCGTGATCTCGATACGTCCGGGCGTGGAGAAGAGTTTTCTTAATGATTCCAAGGTGGTTTGAAGGTTGTTTTAAAGTCCATTAGAAGGGCCATGACGTCGTTATCGAAGGCATCCGGCACCGGCGCGCGCCCGGTAATCCAGTCGAGCAGGTCGGGATCGGTGTTTTCCAGCAACCGCTCGTAGCGGTCAAGCTGTTCGTCGGTGAATCCGTCGAGGGTGCGCTTTGCGAAGCCTCCCAGCAAATGGTCGGCTTCGCGCATGCCGCGGCGGCGGCTCCGGTAGAGGAGGCGTTTGCGCCTGACATCCGTTTCACCGGCCACGATGTTCTCCTTGGCTCTCATAGGGTCAGGTAGGGTAGGGTATAAAGTCTTGCCGCTCAGCTGTCAGCCGCCGTCGGTTCCGGAACCACCATGCGCCCGCAAGTCCTTTACCCCCTTTTCGCGCCGGTCACCAAGCTTCCCGGTGTCGGTCCGCGCATCGGCAAGGCGATCGAGGCGCTCGCCGGGCCCCATGTCGCCGATCTGTGCTGGCATCTGCCGGTCGGGCTGATCGACCGCCGCTTCGCGCCGAAGGTCGACGCGGCGCCCGCCGGCGCCATCGCCACCCTGACGGTGCGGGTCGACAAACACGTCCCGCCGCCGAACGCGCGGCTGCCCTACAAGGTGCGCTGTTCCGACGATACCGGGACGCTGGTGCTGGTGTTCTTCCACGCCCGGGCGGATTACCTGAACAAGGTGCTGCCCGAGGGCGAGGTCCGCGTCGTCAGCGGCAAGGTCGAGCATTTCCGCGACGAAGTGCAGATCACCCATCCCGATCATATCGCCTCGCTCGGGGAACTCGATCGCCTGAAATCGGTGGAACCGGTCTACCGCCTCTCCGCCGGTGTCACCGCCAGGCCCCTGGCCAAGGCCATCGCGGCGGCGCTGGAACGCGCGCCCGATATGGCTGAGTGGATCGACGGACATTTCCTCAAGCAACAGGGCTGGCGATCCTGGCGCGCCTCTCTCCTGCAGGCCCACGCGCCCGAGGACGTGGACGCGCTGGCGCCGGCGACCAAGGCACGGTCGCGCCTGGCCTATGACGAGCTCCTGGCCAACCAGATCGCCTTGGCGCTGATCCGCGCCCATGTGCGCCGCCAGGCGGGCCGCGCGGTCAAGGGAGACGATCGGCTGCGCGCCCGCGCGATGGCGGCGCTTCCCTTCACCCTCACCGACTCGCAGGTGGGCGCGCTCTCGGAGATCACGGCGGACATGGCGGCGGAGACGCGCATGCTGAGGCTGCTCAACGGCGATGTCGGCAGCGGCAAGACGGTGGTGGCGACGCTGGCCATGTTGACGGCGGTGGAGGCCGGCGGTCAGGCGGCGTTGATGGCGCCGACCGAGATCCTGGCGCGCCAGCACTTCGCCACCATCGAACCCCTGGCCGAGGCCGCCGGGGTGAGCGTCCGGCTGCTGACCGGCCGGGACCGGGGCAAGGGCCGTGAACGGCTGCTCTCGGAACTCGCGGCGGGCGAGATCGACATGGCGATCGGCACCCACGCCTTGATCTCGGAGGACGTGGAATTCAACGACCTGGCGCTTGGCGTGGTCGATGAGCAACACCGTTTCGGCGTCCAGCAACGTCTTCAGCTCGCCGCCAAGGGCCGGGCTACCGATGTGCTGGTGATGACGGCGACGCCGATCCCGCGCACCCTCATGCTGACGGCCTATGGCGATCTCGACGTCTCGCGCCTGACCGAAAAGCCCGCCGGCAGGCAACCGATCGACACCCGGGCGATGCCGCTTTCGCGCACGGCGGAAGTGGTGGCGGCGGTGGCGCGGGCGATCGCCCAGGGCGCGCGCATCTATTGGGTGTGCCCCCTGGTCGAGGAATCCGAGGCCGTCGATCTCGCCGCCGCCGAGGACCGCTTCGCCGAGCTTTCGGCGCGGTTCCCGGACCGGGTGGGCCTCGTCCACGGGCGCATGAAGGCTCAGGAAAAGGACGCGGCGATGGAGAATTTCGCCACCGGGCGCGTCGACATCCTGGTCGCCACGACGGTGATCGAAGTCGGTCTCGACGTGCCGAGCGCCACCGTCATGGTGATCGAACACGCCGAACGGTTCGGGCTCGCCCAGCTGCACCAGTTGCGCGGGCGCATCGGCAGGGGCGAGGCGGCATCGTCGTGCCTGTTGCTCTACGCCACGCCGCTGACCGGGACGGCGCGGGCGCGGCTGAAGATCCTGCGCCAGACCGACGACGGTTTTCGCATCGCCGAGGAAGATTTGCGCTTGCGTGGCGCCGGCGAACTCCTGGGCACGCGCCAGAGCGGCCTGCCGGATTTCAAGCTTGCCGATCTCGGGGAACATGGGGATTTGCTGGGCGCGGCGCGGGACGACGCCGCCCTGTTGCTGGCCAAGGACCCGGAGTTGAAGAGCGCGCGCGGCGAGGCGGTACGGGTCCTGCTTTATCTGTTCGAGCGCGACTCCGCCGTCGGTTACGTGCGCTCGGGCTGATCAGATCTTTTTTTGTCTTTCGCG
>JADFJG010000141.1 GCA_022566265.1 Pseudomonadota bacterium
GCGATCCGCCCTCGGGCTCCTCAATGTGCTGGCCCTGGTGCAGTGGCGGCTTGGGCCGCCGGAACTGCCTGGACTGGCGAATTGGGTCGGCGAGCATCTCACCCCGGTCATCGCCAGTTTTCACAATCGGGCGGAGCGCCTCAGGCTGGAAAAGGAACTGCCGAATTTCATCGCCAAGGGCGATCTCAGCGAACTGTTCAACTTCCTGTCGGACAGCGGACGGCGCGAGCGGGACCAAATGGGATTCGTTCAAGCGAGCGACGCCTACGCCGCGGCGGAAGCCGAAATCGCCCAACTCAGGAGCGGCGCCGCGGATCCCGAGCGGGCGCGCACGGCCGGGCACCGCTTGGCCGTGGGGGTGACGACGGTGCTCAGCCTGGCCGCGATTGCCGGTCTTTCGATGTTGAACCTGCAGTGAGCGTATAGACCATGATCGATAAGGCGACGCCGGTAGTAACGGACGCCGGCCAACAACAGGCGGCGGACAAACGCCGCGTCCCTTATGTGCTTCAGATCGGGATCAGCATCGCGGTGGTGGCGGCCCTGATCTTGAGCCTGCCGACGGTCGTGTTGCTGTTCCTCGGGCTGCTGCCGGCGTTGGTCGCCTTCATCGTCGACGACAATCCACGCAAATATGCGGCCAAGTGCGTCGTCGTCACCAATTTCGCCGGTGCATGGTTTTTCCTGCTCAGGCTGTGGACGGGCGACCACTCTCTCACCGAAGCCATGGCGATCCTGACCGACGTTTATGCCTGGTTGTTGATGTACAGCGCCGCCGCGTTGGGATGGCTGTGCTATCTTTGGTTTCCCAGCATCGCCGCGCTATTCATGGAAATGACGGCGGGGCGGCGCATCGCCGGTTTGAAGTTGAAACAGAAGAAGTTGATCGAAGAGTGGGGTGAAGGTGTCGTCCGGGCGCCGGCCGGCAATTGGCTCCAGTAAGTCAGAGAACCGCTCTAGCTCAGACGCTGTTCGATGACGGCGTTCTTCATCGCCTTTTGCAGCTTCTCGAAGGCACGGACCTCGATCTGGCGGACCCGTTCCCGGGAGATGCCGTATACCTGGCTCAACTGCTCGAGCGTCGTCGGGCCGTCCTTCAGGCGGCGCTCGGTCAGGATGTGACGCTCGCGCTCGTTCAGGCTCTCCATGGCGTCGGCGAGCAATTGCCGGCGGTTGTTGAGCTCCTCCTTCTCGGCCAGCATGTGTTCCTGGCTTTCGCTGTCATCGACCAGCCAGTCCTGCCATTCGCCGTCGGAATCATCGCGAAGCGGCGCGTTGAGGGAATGATCGGGCGCCGACAGCCGGCGGTTCATGGAAACGACGTCGTCCTCGGTCACGCTGAGCCGCCGGGCGATCTCGGTGACGGTTTCCGGCGGCATGTCCCCTTCGTCGATGGCCTGCATCTGGCCCTTGATCTTGCGGAGGTTGAAGAACAGCTTCTTCTGGGCCGCCGTCGTGCCCATTTTGACCAGTGACCAGGAGTGGAGGATGTATTCCTGTATGGCGGCGCGAATCCACCACATGGCGTAGGTCGCCAGCCGGAAGCCCCGTTCCGGGTCGAACCGCTTGACCGCCTGCATCATGCCGAGATTGCCCTCGGAAATGAGTTCGCCCACGGGCAGGCCGTAACCGCGATAGCCCATGGCGATCTTGGCGACCAGGCGCAAATGGCTGGTCACCAGCTTGTGGGCGGCTTCTATGTCGTCATGCTCGCGCCAACGCTTGGCCAGCATGTATTCCTCTTCCTTCTCGAGCATGGGGAATTTGCGGATCTCCTGGAGATACCGCGCCAAATTCCCCTCCGGGCTCATGATAGGAAGGTTGGGCAATTTATTCATACGCTAAGGACTCCTACGATCCCGGTTCTCCCGGGCGCCTGCCGGTTCTTCGAAGGTCCGGCGGTCATCGATTATTATAGCATGTCGAGGTAGATGATACCTTACTGATTTAGTCAAGTATATAATTTTTTAAATCTCCTCTAATTCCTTTTGTAACCTATTGATATCAAGCGGTAAAGCCGATTCAAATTCGAGCCGCTCGGCGGTCGCGGGATGGGTAAACCCTATCAATTGGGCGTGAAGCGCCTGGCGCCCGAGCGCCGCCACCGCGCGGGCGGCGCCGGGCCCGAGCGCGCGCGCGCGCGCCGCTTTGTTCCTCGAATAGGTGGGGTCGCCGACGATGGGATGCCCCTTCCAGGCGAGGTGGACCCGGATCTGGTGGGTGCGCCCGGTGGCGAGACGGCATTCGATCAAACTGGCCGCCGAGCCCAAGGGTTTGAGCACCCGGTAGCGCGTCAGCGCCACCTTGCCGCCGCGCCTCACCACCGCCATCTTCTTGCGGTTTCGCGGGCTGCGGCCGATATTGCCGGCGATCTCGCCCCGCCGCGGCGAGGGGACGCCCCAGACCACCGCCCGGTAGGCCCGGGTGATGGTGCGCCCGGCGAACTGGGCGCTGAGCGAGGCATGGGCGGCGTCGTTCTTGGCCACCACCATCAGCCCGCTGGTGTCCTTGTCCAGCCGGTGCACGATCCCCGGGCGGCGCACGCCGCCGATCCCCGACAGCGTTTCGCCGCAATGGGCGATCAGGGCATTGACCAGGGTCCTGTCCGGGTTGCCCGGCGCCGGATGCACGACCAGGCCGGCGGGTTTGTCGATGACCAACAAATCCTCGTCCTCAAAAACGATATCGAGATCGATAGGCTGCGGCTCGGGCGCCGCGGGCGTAGTCTCGGGGACAATGATGGCGAAAGTTTGGCCGGGTTTGACCCGATAGGACGGGTCCATTATCGTCTCATTATCGGCGCTGATCCGGCCTTCCCCGATGAGGGCCTTGATCCGGGTGCGCGAAAGGTTCGAGACCAGGCCCGCCAGCACCTTGTCGAGCCGGCCGCCCGCTTCCGCTTCTCCGGCGGTGACGGTATGTGTGATCTCGCCCTCCGCTGCCGCCATGATTTAAACTCGGGGAATATTAACTCGGGACCGCGACCATGCAGGCACTCAAGACCCTGGTAATCGTCTTAGGCGTCGTGATCGTGGCCGGTATCGCCGTCATCGGCGTGACGATCTACCACCGGGCGACGAATCCCGTCAACAGCCCCGTGCCCGATTCGCCCAAACCGGCGGCCAAACCGGCGGCCAAACCGGCGCCCAAACCGGCGACGGAACCGGGGTTCGGCCCGGGGTTCGGCAGGGTGGTGCTGGAGCTGCCGCCGGGAAGCCGCGTCGTCGAGATGACGGCCGAGGACGACAGGCTGATCCTGCGCCTCAGGCTGGCCGACGGCGGCCGGCAAATCCTCATCCTCGACATGGCGACCGGCAAGCGCCTCGGGACGTTCGAGCTGAAAGAGGGCGAGTTGAGAGACGGCGGACCGAGGGACGGCGCGGCGGCGCGGCGATGACGGTTCTGATACCAAAGGTCCTTGATAATGACCCCTAGAGACGGCTTCCCAAGGTTTTCGGCTAGGAGCGCCCCGGGGGGCCACGGGGGGTGTCCCCCCGGCTCTATAAATGCGGGGGGCGCCCCCGCGACCCCCGGGCGCGGCGATGTGAAACATCGGAAGCCATGCGGGACGCCGTCCGAAAGCCTTGGGAAGCCGCCGTTCCGGTCGGGCATGCGAACCGCCGGAGGGCGTCGGAAAACCTTGACGATGCGGCGCATCGCCGGCGGCTTCCCTCCTACCCCCCCGATGGCCCGACGCATCGCCTGCCCGATCTCTAGGGGTCATTATCAAGGACCTTTGGTATGACTCCCTTGGCGATGATCCACCTCGACATCGCCGATCTCGATCGCATCGAGGCCGCCGGCGTCACCGCCTATCCCGATGAGTGCTGCGGTCTCCTCATCGGCCACGATATCGACGACGGCGGCATCGAGGTCGTCCGCGTGGCGATGAGCGAGAACGTCGAGCCAGGCGACAGGCGGTCGCGCTTCGAGATCGACCCCCGGCTGCTGATCGCCTTGCGCCGCGACCTGCGCGGCGCCCGGGACCGCATCGTCGGCCACTATCACTCCCATCCCGATCACCCGGCCCGGCCTTCCGCCCATGACGCCGAGCGCGCCTGGGAGCCGGAGATGGTGTGGCTGATCACCGCCGTCATCGGCGGCGAAGCGGTGGAGACCACGGCCCATGTGCTCGAGGATGGCGGCGGCGGCTTTCGCCAGATCGGCCTTCAGATCACCGGCAAGGCGCCGGGCGGGTAGTCTGGCGGGCCGCCCGGGCGGGCAACCCAAAGGCTGCCCCGGGGTATCAAAGGCTCTTCAGGTACTCGATCAAGGCTTCACGCTGCGCCGGCTTCAGGAAGGGGCCGATGACACCGCCCCCCATGGGCGCGTCCTTGAACTCGTGGCCTTGGTTGGAGTTGCCGGGTTTGGTTGTATCCAACTCGAAGCCACCGTCGATCTTACCGGTCTGGTATCCCACCTTTTTCGGGTCGAACAACCGGCTGCCCAGGTAGAAGGTCTTGGACCGTTCATCGGCGGGCGAAAGGATTTCATAAAGGTTGGGCACCGAGCCGTTGTGGAGGAAGGGCGCCGTCGCCCAGATACCGTCGAGCGGCCGCGCCTTGTATATCATCTTGGCCTGCAGGCAGTTGGGACGGTAGCCGTTCATGCGCTCCTGCGTCTCAGGACTGACCCTGTTGTCCTGGTACCACTTGTCGGCTGTTTTTTCGACGACGATACCGAGCGCCAAGGCAAACAAGATTTCGGTCACGGCGTCCCCCTGCGCCTCGATGCAGAAGATGCTCGGGTCGGTGTCGAGGGGTTTCGGCATCTTCATCTTGAGGCGTGGTGGCACCTTCACCTTGCGGTTAACCATGATCGCCGCCTGGGCCGGGTCGGTTCCGATGTAGTCGATCGGAATCTGCTTGAGCTTCAGATACCGCTCCCCCGCCTCGTTCGGCTTGGTCCACCGCGCCGGCTCCCAGAACCCGCGGGAAGGATCGTCGACCGGTGGCAAATGGCATCCTTGGCAGTGCGCCATATAGAGTGCCCGGCCCTTTTCCTTTTTGACCGGATCGATCGGGCCGAGCAGGTCGCCGGGCCATTTGGGCGCGCGAAGCCCCTTGAACTCACGCTTTCCGGACCAGGGGTTGTCGCCGGCCAGCAGCCGTTCCAGATCGAAGATTTCACCGAGTTCCGCCGCCGAACGGTAGAGGCGGGGACCGGGTTTGATCAGATTGACCTTTGCTTTCACCCCCAAGGCCTCGCCCGCGTTGCGGACCATGGGCTGCATGATAGAGGCGTCGTACTGTACCCACTCGAACCAGGAGGTATCCCAGAGATGCGGGAAATTGACCGGCGCCGTCATCGGCGCCAGATTGGCGATCGCGTCTCGATTGTCGCCGGTTGGTTTCAGTAAATTTTCGAAGAACACCTGGTTGCCGATCCTGTTGAGGGCGTCGAGCCGGGCGAATCCTTCCTCTACGTTTTGCGCGAACACCGGGTCGGTGATCTCCTTGAGCTTCTTGCCCTTCTCCAAAAGGCCGTCGAACTTCCGCTTCAGATCCGCCTCCTGCTCGGGCGTGTGGTCCGGGCCGAGCACCCGGTCGGCGAACCGGCCGAAGCGAAACGGCACGTATTTTGTATAGACCAGGGAAAGTCCCAGGGCCCGGCGGAGCTTGTCGAGATCGGTGACGGCGGGGGCGCCGTCGATGCGCAGGCTGACGCCTTTGAACTCGAGCTGTCCGGTATGGCAGGCGGCGCATGTGAAGCCGATCTGAGCGGGCATTTCCTTGCCGGTAACGGGGTCCCTGGCGCCTTTTTTCAGCCGCGCGAATCCCACCGGCAGGCCGTCCGGATTGCCGGCGAATTTCTTCTCCTTATAGGCGAAGGTCCGGGCCCCGGTGTCCCCTTTCCGCTTCGGCGAGTAGCCGTACCGTCCAAGCGACGGGCCATCGGTGGCGAGCGATCTGGGGCTGGGAATGAAGCCGAAACGCCGCAGATAATCGCTGTCCTTCATCATCGGCGGGTCGCCGAAGAACCAAATGCGCGGCTGCTCCAGGGCAACGAACCATTTGTAGGGGACCGGCAGGGTCGATGTGCCTTGGGTGGCATGGTGGAACCAGAAACGCGCCTCCGGGGACCAGTTCTGATCCAACCAAAGGGCTTTCTCCACCGGCGTGTTCCGCGGCAATTCCGGCGCGCACGCGGCGGCGGCGGCGGCCAACAAGATGGCGATTAGACGTTTCACGATCATCGGCGCCCCTCCCCGGAACCGGCGCCGCGCCGATGGCGGTTGGCGCCGGCGCCATTCATTCTTTAGCGGTTCTAAAATTACGCTACTTAAGATAGATAATCAATATATGATTATCATTTAAGTTGCGTAATCGGGCGTTCACCGGGGAAGCGGTTTTCAGGGAAATGACGAATGGTCATTCCCCCCGGTCGACACGGAAAAAGTGGTTGGTGTGCTCTAAAGATCGACGCCGTGGCGGTCCATGGCGCGGCGCCATTTGGTCTCGAGCTTGCCGTCGAAGACGAATTTGGCGTCGCCGGGTACCGTCACCCAGTCCCGGCGCGCGATCTCGCCCTCGAGCTGGCGCGGCCCCCAGCCGGCGTAACCGAAAGCGAACAGGCTCCGCTTCGGACCCTTGCCCTTCGAAATCGCCAGCAGGATGTCGAGGTCGCGGGTCAGCGCCACCTCGCCGTTGACCACGGTGGTGTCCTTTTGCACGTAGTCCGGGGTATGCAGCACGAAGCCCAAGCGTCTTTCGACCGGCCCGCCGTAGTGGATATCGATGTCGCCGCCGACGCCTTCGGGCTCCCTGCCGAAGCCCGCCAGCAGCTTGGCCAGCGGCAACTTCCCGATCGCCCGGTTGATGATCAGGCCCATGGCGCCCCCGGTGTCGTGTTGGACGATGTAGATCACGGTCCTCTTGAAACGGGGATCGCCCATCGAGGCCGTGGCGACCAGCAGCTTGCCGGTCAGGGGGCCGGGCGCCGGCCCGAGGGAGGGCGTGCGCTCGGCCCGCGACGGATCGGCGATGGCGCAGATAAGGACGAGGGAAAGCAGGCACGCGGCCCAGCCCATCGCCGGGCGCCAACGCCGGTGGATGCTTGTGGATGCGGCGTTCCTCACGGTAAGGGCAGGCTAGCAGATATCCGCCTTCGGACGCCAGATTTCGCCGGCCCCCCCCAGGAAGGAGAAGCGAAGGAGAAGCGAAGGAGAAAGCGAAGGAGAATCGAAGGAGACGGCAAGGAGAGGCCAAGCAGACGGCGAGGCCGCGGGTCGCCGCAAAACACTTGATCGCCCCCGGCGCACTGGTTATGAATCCGGCCACAGGCCACTCCGCGTCCCCTTCGTCTAGAGGCCTAGGACACCGGCCTCTCACGCCGGCAACAGGGGTTCGAATCCCCTAGGGGACGCCA
>JADFJG010000142.1 GCA_022566265.1 Pseudomonadota bacterium
TCGCAGGCGGCGGCGCCGAATTTCCTGGTGCCGGTGACGACGATGCCTTGCTCCAGCGCCGCATCGATGTCGATCTTGCGGCTGTGCCGGCCACCGGCGACCAGAAGCTTGAGGCCGGGAAGCCTCTCCAGGAGGGCGCGCGGGAACGGCGTGCGCTCGCGCGTCGCGACGATGATGTCGAAACCCGCGAGGCGTTCGACCAGCGCGTCCTCGTCCGTCAGGTGATCGTTGAAAACCGTGACCTCGACGCCTTCGGGCAGCGAGTCCCAGTCCGCCACCTCCCTCACCACGTCGAGATAATCGTCCAATACCGCTACCCGCATGTCTCTTCCTCTGTCCTCTGAACCGTCCCGGCGCCATCGGCGCGCCGGGCGATGTCCATGATCGGGGCGACGGAATCCAACCGGTCCATGCCCTCGATGAGCTCGACCAGGCGCTCGATATCGGCCTTCCCCAAGGCCGGCTCGGTGCAGTCGTAAAACTTGGCGAGGCGTTCGTCGCGCCCGAGCGGCACCCCCCAGAGCCCCCGGGGCTTGTCGCAGCGCTCCTCCAGGCGCCGCCCGTCGCGCGTCCGCACCCGGACGATGGCGTAGGTGTCGTCGAAGTCCATCGGGATGGTGGCGAGCTTGTTCAGCCGCACCTTCGGCAGCAGCGCCTCGACGTCGGGCGCGAACCGGCGCTGGTCCGAGAAGCTCTCGACGCGGATGCGCCGGTCAAGGAGCGCCAGCGCCGTGGTGTATTGCACCGAGAACTTGCCGTCGAGCCCGCTCTCCGGACACGCCCGGTCGACATAGTCGAAGGGCGGGAAATCGACGACGACTTCGGCGATATCGTCCGGCTCGAGATCGTGCGCCGTCGCCAGGGCGATGGCGGCGTCGATCGGGCGGTGGGTGAAATAGTTGCACGGGTGCTTCTTGAAGCCGACGCCGGGATCGACCATGCGGTAGGGCCGGCCGAAATCCTTGAGGAACAGCCCGTGATCGCAGTTCTCGCGGCCGTAGAAGAGATCGAAGAAGCCGCCGGCGCCGAAGATGTCGTCGTTCGCCGTCCAGCCGAGCGCGGCCAGCATCGCCACCTCCACCCCCATGCGCGCGGCATGGCCGCTGTGGCTCGATTTGGTCATGGTGCCGGTGTTCGCCGCCATCGAGCCGGCGCGCGAGCCGGCGATGCCGAACGCCATGCGATACTCATCCGGCGCCAGGCCGAGCAGCTTGCCCGCCGCCGCCGCCGCGCCGATGAGGCCGGAGACGCCGGGCTTGTGAAACAGCGTGCCGGCCGCGACCCTAGAGGACGCGAGCCGCATGCGGCCCTGGACCTCGAAGGCGAGGACGATGGCCGTGAGCGCGTCCCGTCCCGAAAGACCCTGGCGTTCCGAGAGCGCCATTATCGCCGGCAGGGTCGGCGAGGTCGGATGGTTCAACGGCGGGAAGGTGTTGTCGAAGTCGAGCGCATGGCCCAGCGTGCCGTTGGCGTAAGCGGCATTCAGCGCCGATGTCTTGAAGCCGGCGGCGATGACGCTCGCCTCCTCCCGGCCGCCGAGCGCGCGGGTGTAGGCGATCACCTTTTGCCCCAGGCCGAGCGGCTCGCGCGCCGCCGCGATCATCACGCCGAGCCCGTCGAGCGTCACCTGACGGGCAATTTCCAGCGCCTCGCCCGGGATATCCTCGAACCGGGTGCCGATGAGGATATCGACCAGATCTCCGGTTACCGACAAGCTTGCCTCCGCCAAATTGATGCCTGGGACCAGATTATGCCATCCCGGCGATGCCGGCCAGCCGCCCTCGGGCGTTGCCGCCGTACCCCCTCGGCGGGTCGGCTTTGGAATCGATTTATACCCACAAGGAGCGTAAGATAATCCCGGTTACCGCCGGCGCATGATCGGCCCGGCGCCGCAAGCCGGCTGCCGATAATCCGGCCAGGATAGGGAGGTTCCGATGTCGACCGTGACTACCGGTGCCATGGACCTTTCACGGCACCACGAACCGCAAAATCTAACCGACCGTCTCGCCTTCGTCTTCGTCAAGCTTTTGCGTTTCTTCGCCGACACCTTCTTCGCCAAGCGCTATGGCCACCGCGCCATCGTTCTCGAAACCGTTGCCGCCGTCCCCGGCATGGTCGGCGGGGCGCTGCAGCATTTGCGGGCCTTGCGCCGCATGGAGGACGATAATGGCTGGATTCGCGCTTTGCTCGATGAAGCGGAAAACGAGCGCATGCACCTGATGGCCTTCATCCACATCGCCAAGCCCACCCAGCTGGAGCGGGTGCTGATCCTCATCGCCCAGGGCATGTTCTACAATTTGTTCTTCGCGATCTATTTGATCTCGCCGCGCCTGGCGCACCGTATCGTCGGCTACTTCGAAGAGGAGGCGGTCATCAGCTACACCCATTATCTCGAGGAGATCGACGCCGGACACCATGAGAACGTGCCGGCGCCCGACATCGCCAAACGATATTGGAATCTGCCGGACGATGCGCGGCTCAGGGATCTGGTGCTGGTGATCCGCGACGACGAGGCGGGCCATCGCAACGTCAACCACGAATTCGCCGACAGTCTCATGGCCGGCGGCCAATAAGGCGGCCCTTACCGGGCCCGATGGAAGGGCCCAGGGAATAGAAGGGCTAAGGATAAGCGAGGCGCTCAGCCGTCGGCGGCTTCGGCCAACTCGCCCGGCGAGCGGTCGTCGTAGCGCTCGGCGCCTTCGGCCGCCGCCAGGAAGCCGAGCTCCACCAGAACCCACAAGCCGCCGACGATGGGGATCAGCTTGACCAGCAGGAACCAGCCCGAGCGCCCGCGGTCGTGGCAGCGCTTGACGCTGACGGCGAACACCACCCAGGACAGCAACAGGGCGCACACGGTGAAGCCGAAGTGGCCCATCCGCAGCGGCAGATCGAACAGGGCGGTCAGGACCGTGAAGGCGAGGGCCGGCGCGGCGGCGAACTGCCAGTAGGTCCGCCGCCCGACCCGGCCCTGTAACGACAGGAACAGGCGGCGGTTGGCGGCTCGCTCCTCGGGCGAGGGATTGAACCAGGATCTCAGGCTTGGGCTGTATTCTTGGGTCATGATCGGGCCTCGCGAAGGTGGGATTGGCGGCTCGCCTTCGCGAAACGTCGCTTCGGCGGGGCGTCGGGCGGGAAGGGCCGAACGAACGGGGGAAGCTCTTTGTGCCGGCCCCGCGGCCGGATCCCATTCTCCCGGTGATTATCCGCGCCGGGTTGGGTGGGCCAGCGTGTATCTCGGCGGCTCCGGGGCGATGAAGCCTTGGACCGGATAGGTTCGGGTTCCGTAGTTGCCCCCCGGAGCGTACCAGACCCGCACCGCCGACCAGTCGTTCCCGGCCGAGACGTCTCTGACCGGAATGTTCAAATGTATGCGGCCGCGGTTCAGCCAATTGGCCTGATCGACGACGATTAACCGATCGTTGAGGATCGCCTTGACGACGGCGAGGTGGCCAAGGCGAAGACGCCGGGTCCGCTTCAATACCAGGACCGAACCGACGGAAGGCGTGCCGACCCGCCTATAGCGCCCCTTCGCGGATTGCCACCAAGTCCACGCGTCGCCCCGGATCGATACTCCGGAGACCTGGCGCGCGTACGGGACGCATTGCAATGGCGTCGGCGGCACGACGATCCGTGCCGGAGTGCTGGATAGCGAAGGAGGGAATGGCAGGGCCGCGACCTGCCGGGAGTCCGGCGTGGTCCCGCTCATCCAGCCCTCGGTTGCCGCGCAGCCCCCCAGCAAGAGTGCCGTGGCAACAATTACCGCCGCCCCGGATGCCCGACGCCTGACCATTGGCGAAGGCGGCGCGCGGCTCTCGGCGATCGCCGTCATTCGACTATGCGCCATGACTATCGGATCGTCCGATACCCCTGACTTCAGCCGCCGGCCTGCTGGACCCTGAGACTGATGTGCCGGGCCAGCTCCGGCGAGGGGGTGCCGTCGGCGAGCAGCTGGTGGTCCCGCTGATAGCGGCTGATCGCGTCCGTCGTCTTCTGGCCGGTCCAACCGTCGGCCGGGCCGGGATCATAACCGAGCGTCGCGAGGTCGGTCTGGATCGAACGGACCGTGGAGTCGCTTGTCTGCCGCTGCTTCTTCTTCCACACCGGATCGCCGAGGTTGACCTGGCTCTCGTCGGTGAGCACGCCCGTCAGACCGCCGACGGCGGCGCCGATCAGGGCGCCTTGGACGACACTCATGCCGGTAACGGCGCCAAGGAGGGCGCCCGCGCCGGCGCCGATGCCGGCGCCGGAAATGCCGCGCTCCTCGGTGGTGCTGCCGCAACCGGCAACCGTGAAGGCGACGATGACCATCGCACACGCCAAGCGATACATATGAACCTCCTATCTCCCTATTGACCCGCGTTGGGGGTGCTCAACCATAACGCGGCGGTGATTAACGAACGGGTAAGAATTATGGTTAAGGCCCTGGATTTTAAGGCGTTCCTGGCGCGGGCGTCCCGTTCGCATGGGCCGGGAACGGTCCCTTGACGCGGCTCCGCGCCCGGCGGGTAAAACCGGGCGAAATCGAGCCGGCGCCGCGGCGCCAAGCGCGGTCGGGGCTAAAGGGCCCGGCCATTGGGATAGTCGCCGTCGGGTTCGCGTCACCCGACACCCACCGGTTGGGCTTATCCGGGCGTCCATCCTCTCGGCTTTGGCGGGCTCCGCCCCGCTGATTCTTCTTGTATATTTGCTTGCCTTGCGCCATTTTAAGGTCAGCGGTTGCACATATCCTTGATGTATCCTCCTAGCTGCTCCCAGCCTAGCCGTGCTACTCTCAGAATTTGTGGGACCCCGACCGCGTGACGCCGCGTCGTGCGGCGGGCGCTAACTGCGAGTTTGAAAGGAGTAGCTATGGCTACTGGAACAGTGAAATGGTTCAACCCCGTCAAGGGTTACGGGTTCATCGAGCCGAATGACGGCTCCCAGGACGCTTTCGTCCATATTTCCACCGTTGAACGCGCCGGCCTGAACGGCCTCAGAGAGGGCCAGAAGGTGGAGTACGAACTGGTGCCTGGCCGGAACGGCAAATCCTCCGCCGAGAACCTGGTCGCCCTCGACTAGACCCGGGCGGGGCCGGCGGCAATTCGGCTGCTAGCCCGACCGGACCGAAGGGCCGCGAGACCGCCGCTGGGGCCACATCGGTCCCGGTGCCAGGACGGGAAACAGCATGGCACGCAGGACCAATTACCAGTTCGAACGCCGGGAGCGCGAAAAGCGCAAGGCGGATAAACGCCAGAAGCGTCAGGAGGAGCGGGTAGAAAGGGCGAAGGCGAAAAAGCTGAGAGAGCAGAACGGCGCGCCGGAACCGAACGACGGCGAGGAACACGAGTTACAGTAGTGGGGTCCGTGATCGGCCACCGCCGATCGCGGAGCCGGGTACCCTATTGATCATGCGGGCGCGTGATGCCGATACACCATCGCCGACGCCCCGGAGCACTCCATGGGATGTCACATGTCCAAGGCTGCCTACCATAAAAAGCCCGAGAACGAGCAACCCGTCCAAAGGACGATCCGCCGTTGCTTGAAATGCCGGCAACCGTTCTCCAGCGCCTGGTCGGGAGAGCGCGTTTGCGCCAAATGCAAGGCGTCGAGCGCCTGGCGGGAAGGCGGCAGCGGAAACCTGCAGAGCTGGCGATACTAGGGCGCCAGCGCGTTCTTCGATTCGCTCGACCCGTCCCGCCTCGGCGGCCTGGCTCCACCGACCCGCCCTCCGCACGACTTCGCCGAAGCGAAGCATCGGCTTCGCTCAGGCAGGTACGACTCCGGGAGGCGGGCCGGGAGGCGGGCCGGCACCCATGTTAAGCCATTCAGGGCTCGGGGAAAGGCCCGTTCGGGACGCGCGGATCCAATCGGCGGGACGCCGGCGCCGGTCCATCGGGCGGGTTATGACGACGCCCAGTCCGTTCAAGGGTTAATGGGTCAAGGGTTAATTGCCGGAGACGTTCAGGGGTGCGCGGGCGCCGTTGGGCACGGGGCCAGGCGCAGGGTGCTCTGGCAGAGCGTCGCCGTCCAGGCGTCGGAGAACCCTTCACCGATCAGGGCGCGGCGGATAGTGGCGATGGATGAGCGGGCGTAGGGTCCACTGACGACCCGGTGGAACAGCTTGCCGCGGACGCGGACGCGGACCATCCGCGGCCGGAATTCGTGGCCGCGCTTCATGGCGTCGCGGGCGTAGGCTTCCAACAGGTAGCTGCCGAGGACGACGAAACCGCCTGGCTTGGGCTTGGCTGCCAATTTCGGCAACCGGGCCGCCAGGGCGGCAAGCTGGACCGGCTTGGCCGCGGTTCCTCGATCCGCCGGGGCGGCGGTGGTGGCGGGTGTCCCGATCGTGGCGGGCGTCTCGATCGTGGCGGCAAGGGGCGCGGGCTTCGTTGCCGCCATATCCGTCGGCCTATTGGCCGCCGAGGCGGTAACGGCCTGCCCTCCGTACGACTTCGGGAGGCGGGCCTGCCTTCCGCCCCGCGGCCCATAGCCTCCCGCCGAAGCTTCGCCCGCTTCGGCGGGCGGAGGAAGGTCGGGAGGCGGGCCTGCCCTCCGTACGACTTCGGGAGGCGGGCCGTACAACTTCGGCCTGCCCTCCGTACCACTTCGGGAGGCGGGGAGGCGGGCGGGCGTCTCGGCCTTGGCGGTCTCCGGGGTCGTGGGGCCAGCCGCCGCCGATACGGCGGAAAACACCGCCGCCGTCTCCTCGAACTCGTCGTGCGGCTCGGTGGTGGCGGTCTCCGGGGTCGTGGGGCTACCCGCCGCCGGCGCCACCACAAGCACCGCCGCCGGCACCTCGGACTCGGCGGGCCCCGGCGCGGCGGTAGCCATGGCCTCCATCAGCTCGGACTCGGCGGGCTCCGTCGCGGCGGCAACCATGGATCCATTAGACGCCGGTGTAGCGGCAAACGCCGCCGCCGTCACCTCGAACTCGTCGAACTCCGTCGCGGCGGCAACGATGGTCCCCGGGGCCATCGGGCTCCCCGCCGCCGGCGCCACCCCAATCACCATCGCCAGCACCTCGGACCGGCCGGCCGCCGGTGCGGCGGCAACCCCAGATGCGGCGGCAACCCCAGATGCGGCGGCAACCGTGGTCTCCGGCACATCCGCGTCGCGGCAGATCGGCCGCGCCACGAGCACCCGCCACATGGCGCAGTCCTCGTTGGCGACCGCCGAGATGGCGTGGTCGCTCAGGCCCTTGCCGCTGGTGGCATAGCTGATGCCGTCGACGGCGAAGGTGGCGATGCTGTACACCGCCGGCAGCGCACAGGCGTTGAGCAGGATGAGCGGCGCAAGGACGGCGATCATACGCACGGGACGGACCCTGAAAATGGCTGAGGTCCGCCTTATGGGCCGACATTGGTTAACAAAGTCTTAACCG
>JADFJG010000034.1:0-20589 GCA_022566265.1 Pseudomonadota bacterium
GACCGCGAATGGCAGATCGGTGTTGCCGCCATAGACCGAGGACGAGCTGGCATAGACGAAATGCTCCAACGCCGGCAGACGGCGGCAGGCCTCCAGCATAACCACTTGCCCCATGACGTTGGCCTGCACATAGGCGTAAGGATTGACCAGCGAGTAACGCACCCCCGCCTGGGCCGCCAGATGGATGATCCCGGTAATCTCCGGATGGGTCTCGACGAGCGCCAGGATCGCCTCATGATCGGCGATATCGAGTTTCTCGAAGACGAACCCATCGCGGTCCGTGAGACGGGCGAGCCGGGCCGATTTCAGTGCCGGATCGTAATAGTCGTTCAGATTGTCGATACCGACAATTCGGGCGCCGCCATCGAGCAATGCCTGGCATACGTGGTAGCCGATGAAACCGGCGGCGCCGGTCACCAGAACGCATCTGCGAGACCCTTGCATCTCCTCCCTTTCCTGCCTTCGGTGGTGGAACCGAAGGGCTCCGATCAGGACCGGTGGCGATTATAGGGGATTGTGGGACTAATGGGAGAGCCTTTGGCCCCAAGGGACCAACGCCATCTCCATAGATCCTTGAGGACATGCATTTGGGTCGGATTTAATCCTGGATTCCCCGGTGAAGTGCGTGAGGTGCGGCCCTTTCCGGCCAATTCATATATAAGAATCAGGATCTTAGATCATCGGAGGAGGCTGGGAATGGCGCACCCGAAGGGTGAAGCGGACTTCGGCGCTCTCCGGCTGGATTGACCGGCGCCTGAGGCTTGAATTCCATGGTTCCAAGATCACCTCTGACGCCGGATGGCTCGCCTATCGGGAGCTCGACGACGCTTTGGGTCTTACGGAGACCGCGGGTCCGTTTCTTACGGATACACGGACAGGCAAGAATGGATGGCGCGGCATGACGGGGCTGTTCCGTCAGTCGGTCTTTGGGCATGAAGACGTGAACGCCGCCGACCGTCCGGGACGCGACCCTGCCATGCGTTGGATTGTCGGCGGCAAGGCCGTCGAAAAGCAGGCCGCTTCCACCAGCCAGATGGGACGCTTCGAGACCGAGCTACTGGCCATGGAAGAAGTCCACGGCGAGGTATAAAACGATGGGAGGGGTGTGTCTGGATGATGAAAAACTGGGCCAAACGGGCTTCCGATTACGGCCAAATCACCAAAATTGGACTGTCGGACGGCTGCGGAGGTTAAACCATTCCAATGATGGTGAAAATTGGCTACTGTCGGGGTCGATTCGGAGGTGATCTGGGAAATATCAGATTAATCCCATCGGGAACGGAGAAGGCGATCGAATGGCCCCCTCTTTGGCTGACACGACAATTTCATCATCCAGCCACCACGGGATGATAAAGCAGCAACGGACATCTGTCAGAGACACATGATCATGGCGCGACCCGCGGTAAGGATAGCAACATATCTGGGATTGCCCGTCTTCGGCCTCGCCGTGGGACTACTCATCGTCGAGGTCGGACTGCGTATCGCGGGAGTTTCCTATCCGGCGACTTTCGATATCGACCTGCTTAGGGGGAACGCGTTACACCCCGGCGCCGAAGGTTGGCAGCGCGGTGAAGGAAAGGCATATGTGCGAATCAACAGCCATGGCCTTCGCGACCGGGAGCACGAGTTCGAAAAACCGCCCGACACATTCCGGATTGCGGTTCTGGGCGATTCATTTGCCGAGGCGGTGCAAGTGCCGATGCAGGCGGCGTTCTGGTCGGTCCTTGAACGGAAACTGTCCGACTGTCCGGCTTTCGCGAAATCCAAGGTCGAGGTCATTAATTTCGGCATCAGCGGCCACGGCACAACACAGGAATATTTGACGCTGCGGCATTACGGGTGGAAATACGATCCCGATCTGGTCCTGCTTGCGTTCTATACTGGCAACGATGTGCGCAATAATTCGCGCGCCTTGGAGGGCTCTCCTTACCGGCCCTATTTCTTTCATGACGGGAACAAGCTGGTGCTCGACGACGAATTTCGCAAGCTGCCCGATTTTACTCTGGAGCGCGCACGATGGATAAGTCGGCGCAACGACCTGATCAACGCTTCGCGTATTCTGCAGCTGGCGCGAGAATTATATAACCGGTTCAAGAAACAAGGAAATTCCGAAACTGTCCAAGCAGGGGCCGAAATTGGCATTAATGACGCCATTTATCTTCCTCCAGAAAATCGGGATTGGAAAGCGGCCTGGCGCGTAACCGAAGCCATCCTCAGGATGATGCATAGGGAAACAAAATCGCGAGGCGCGGAGTTTTGGATCGTCACATTGACTACCGGAATTCAAGTCCATCCCGACCGCGCTCTGCGACGACGGGTTATGACGCGTCTGGGAGTGGAGAACCTGCTCTATCCTGACCGGCGCATCGAAAAATTCGCCCGGCAGGATGGAATCTCCATCATTTCCTTAGTCGAACCCTTCCAGGCGCACGCCGATGCCAAGAAGACATTTCTCCACGGATTCGATGGCCGCGGCATGGGACACTGGAACGCGGACGGGCACAGCCTAGCCGGAAAACTAATCGCAGCCCGTCTTTGTGCCGCTAGGGCAGTTCAATAGGCCGGCGTGATGATTTATCCGCCAAGCTTTCTGTTATCCATTTTGAAAGCCAGCCAAAAGGGGTCCATATATGCCATTGACGGAATTCTGTATGTCTAGCACACGGGCTGACAAGGGCGCTTGCTTCAAGGCCGTATTAACGTTCGGATGCCCGTTGTGCTATTATTATCGGTAACCGGGAGGAGCCATCTGCGGAATATCGGCTTATGAGATTGTTGTACCGGCGGAGGAATTCATACGGCGAATCTTTCATCGCTTCCGGCGAAAGGCCGGAAAAAGATCGGCGCAGGTTTCCAATATTCTTGCTTGCGCTCGTCATCGGGTGTGTTGGCGGTCTGAGTTATACCTATAACCGTTCTGCTATCTACGAAGCTTCCACAAGCATTCAGGTCCTGCCTCCCGATAGTGCCGCTCCTGCGAACGACACCGAACGGGAATCCCGGACCGTGGGCATTGTGCGTCACGCCCTCACGGCGAACGACCTCCTCTCGCAGCTGCTTACGCGACTGACGGAGGACCCGCGGCAAAATACGAATATGCCCCGGAGCCTGGGCGAGTTGCGGCAAATGATCAACGCTCAACGGTTCGAAAATACCAACATCGTTAATCTCCGGGCTCAAGGTCCAAACCCCGAAATCCTGCCACTGGTGGTTAATTTGTGGGCCGACCTCTATCTCGAAACCCAAGCCAGTACCCAGCAGACCTCAGTCGATGACACCAACGCCATGCTCGACCGGCAGTCCGACGAACTCCAGAATCGGATCGCGCGCAAAAGGGACGGAATCGATAATTTCCGAAAGCAGTACGACATTGTCTCGATGCAGCGCGAAGAAAACCGCGTGCTGGCGCGACTCAAGGGATTGAATAATTCGCTGAACGTCGCCAAGGACGAAGAGCTGAAGGCGAATTCGGACCTAAATGCGATTAAGGCTGCAATTCGGCGGGGGAGGCCCATTGTCAGCCTGCAGGATCAAAGAAGGATAGCCAACCTCGAGACACGGGAGGTGGCGTTGCAGGCGCAGATCCAGGATTTCGAACAGAAATTCACGCCGAAATATATGGCGATCGATCCGAATATTATGGCCGTCGTCCGGCAGCTCAAGATCGTCGAGCAGAAGATTTTAGAGGTGCGTCAGGAGGCCCGGGACAGTGTACTCGCGAAGGCCGAGCAGGAATTTGCCAGTGCCACGCAATCCGCGCGCGATCTCGCGGTCGAGCTCGAACGAAGCAAGCAGAAAGTATCCGAATTCACCACCCGGTTCGCTGAACATGAGGCGCTCACGGAGGAACTGGCACAAATGGAGCTCATGTACCTCGAGGTCAAGGAGCGCCAGATGCGACGGCAAGTCGATCGGCCGCCCGAGGTGACAAGGGTTTCGGTCATGCAACGCGCCATCGAACCGACCAGCCCGGTGTGGCCTGACTATACGCGAGACGCAGCCATCAGCGTGGCAGCCTCGGTCGTGCTCGGGATACTCGCCGTCCTGTTTTACGATTTCTTCAATAGACCCTCGAGACATGCCTTGGTGCCGGAGGGCGGGCACGTCGTATTAGGCGTTTCCGGGCGACCCCAGGTCGTAGACGCCGAAGTCCGCGAGATGGAGGTCTCACCGTCGCCGCCTGCGTTGACGCACCGTCCGCGTCGCGAGCTCGCCGAATCAGAGATCCGCACACTCCTGGAGACCGCCGACGAAATGACCCGGCCTCTGGTAGGCGTCCTTCTTTTGGGCATGACCGTGGAAGAGGCAGCGGTCCTGCGCCACACCGACATAGATCTGGAGTCAGGATCTATCGATGTGCCTGGTACGCACGATCGTACCCTGAAGCTCCCGCACCCGCTGAAATCGGCATTTGTGCGTTTTTTGCGCAAAGACGCGGAACCCCTCGAACCGGTCTGGGCCGACAGGAACAATCATCCCCTAGGGCCGAAAGAGCTGGATGCGCTCATTTCCTGTGCGGCGTTCGACGCCGGGCTCAGAGAAGCAATTGAAATCTCCGCGGAGACTTTGCGCCACACATTTATCACGTTCCTGATTCGCCAGGGCGCACGGCTCTCGGAACTTGAGCAAATAACCGGCGATCTGTCACCAAGTATTCGCGCATCCTACGCCGCGTATTCACCGCCGGGACCCGGCTTGGCGTCGGATAAATTAATCATTATCCATCCTGCACTCGAAGACTTTTAATTTCAGTAGGCGAGCCGTGCCTGAGCAAAAATTCATAACTTCCATTCTTAACGTTATTGACCACGAGACGTGGTGTATCGGGAAAGCCGTCGTCCGACCCGATCAGTCGACGAACGGCTGTTAAATGGGGATTTTAATTTGCCGATTTATAGGTTTGTTTTGGAATTTGTTTCTCGCCCCATAACCGCTCCGCCACCGCCAGCAACTCGGCGAAAGTACCAATTATGAGAATTTGGGCAACGATCGTGACGGCTCTTCTCGCCAGTCTGGCGGCCGCTTCCGCGCTTGCCACTATCAACGCTCCCGAGCAGAAACCGGCGCCCGCGTACAGGCTCAACCCCGCCCTTCTCGACCTGCCAAAAGGGCGGTGGGTCAAGATCCATCAGCAGCGCGTCGGTGACGCCGTCACTTTCCGTCGCCAGAGTCACGGTGGCAGCGCCTTCGACTCTCGCCGTGGCCGGCTGGTGCTCTTCGGCAGCGACACCCATGCTCGGGACTGGAATAACAGCCCGCTCTTCTTCGACTTGGAGCGGTTGGAATGGCGACGGCTCTACCCGTTTGACCCCCTGTCCAGCTATGCGGTGACGGCCGAGGGCCTCCCGGTCGCCGGCCCTGAAGGCGACCATCCCTGGGCCATGCACACTTTTGGCGCCGTAACCTATGATCCTGCGGCTGACGCTATCGTCGTCGCGAGTTACCCGGCCCATATGGTTCCGGGGCGCTTCACGTCCGCCCTCGCGCACCTGTGGCGGCGGGTCCAGCGCCATCCGACCTGGGTGCTGCGCCTGGAATCCGGCCAGTGGGAGCCAGTCGCGGGCGAGCCCGTCCATTTCTTCCCCTACGCCACGGCATTCGATGCGCGCCGGGGCGTTGTCGTGGGTTACCGGAACGACGGCGTCTACGAGCTTTCGCTCGCCGCTGGGCGGTGGCGGAAAGTGGTCGAAGGTGGACTGTTGGGGTGGGGCGCCAACGCTGTGTACGATTCCCGAAATCGGGCGCTGGTGGTCTTTGGCAGCCATGAAAAGCGCAACGACGTGGTGGTCTACGAGCCCGCGACCGACCGGCACCGGACGATGCCGACGCCGGGTCCGCGGCCGGCCGGAGCGAACTACGTGCCCATGGCTTATCACCCAGACATCGGGCGGACGGTAGCGGTCGTGGATCGGGCGCTGGAGGAGGGCATTCGCTCCCGCGGAAGCATGCGGGCGGAGACCTGGCTGTATGACCTCGTGGGAGACGCCTGGACGCGCGTGGAGGAGGCGAACCTGCCTTTCGGCGTGGGCATGAACTACAATTTAGAGTTCGACTCGGGTCACCGACTCTTGCTGCTGGTGGCCGCCCCGCCAGGCGAGCTGGTGGCCGTATGGGCGCTCGGACTCGGTGATGACCTACCGCCTTATCGGCGCGTGGAGCATGGGGTCGCGCCAGCGGCCAAGGGGGTCCAGTAGGAAGGCGGGGTCATCCGGCGTGACCGGCTAGCCCGAATATTTCATGAAGGCGCTCCCTCAGGGTGTGTTAAGTGTTTTACTTCAATGGCTTGTCTCGTTATTCGAAAAGGGACGCTTTGTACCCTCGTCCGCTGAACGGTTTTGCGCCGGCCCTGTTTATCCAAATCGGCGCACCAAACCTCAAGCCATAGCGGTGCTATGACTTTCGGCTTCGCACACCGCCTTGGACAAACATTGCTCGCCGCAAATTCCGTTCCCTTCATGATATATCCGGGTTAGAGCGCTATCCGACCACTTTTTATATGGCAGGTCACCGGCCTTACTTGAAGGCAGCAACCAGCAGCGCCGTGAACGCGATCAGTATCCCAGTGCCCAAAAGTGTCATTTTGATATTAACGCGACGTCGCACCGCCCGCGGGTCGGCCAACTTTTCCGCTTTCCGCCGATTACCAAGTGCGCCGGCCACCGCGGCGCGCTTAGCCCTAAGCCTTGCCAATATTTGTCTTAGGCTCGCTCGGTCATCAACCCAGTTGGGAGTTTCTCTTATCTGTGTATCAATTTGCTTCAGAAACCACTCAAGGTCGTCGGCGTTCGAAGTTTCCAGTAGGGGCCTAAAATCAGGGTTGGGGTGAACGCGAGCCGCGCGGATAAGGTTTTGCCGACGGTCGGATATCTCTTCGTAAGTCTCGGCCATACATGTAGCGTAGCATAATGCGACACTGCGTTCGGGATTACTGGATGAGATGTTTGTCCAGCCCGCCGCCAGATCGCCCGGCTGGACAAGCGGGTGTTGGCGCTGGCCCGGGATAACCCGCGATGCCGGGGACGAACAAAGTTGCCGGCACGGCTTGAAAAGGACCTCGGAGAGAACAGCCGGTTCAGGCCGCCCCTCTCACCATCAGACGCGTGACCTGGTTAAAGAATCTAGCGGTCCACTGGGAGCCGTATTTCTCCAGTCGCCCCTCCAGGTAATCCCAAAGATGGACGATTTCCTCACTGGAACGGGAATGTTCGTTGGTCTCCATGACCGTACGGCCATCGACCATCGATGTCGCGAAGTTTACCCGCTGATGCACCGTCACCGGAGCCACGGTACCGTGCTGGGACAGTGCAATGGCGGCCTCTCCGGTGATGCGTGCCCGTGCGGTGGCGCCATTGATAACGAACACCAGAGGCTTGCCGGCGTCTTCCACCAGCGCGACGGAGGTGCCGACGGCGCGCAGATCATGGGGACTGGGCCGGACCGGAATGACGACCAGATCGGCGAAAACGGCGACATCGCGAATCGCCATGGTGATCGCCGCCGATGTATCGACGACGACAAGCTCGATGCCATCGGCGTGCAACGTTTGCAAATCGGTCAACAGACGCGGAAAGTTGGTTCTGACGAAATAGGGTCTTTCGGCTTCGCGCAGGTTCCACCATTCGGAGAGGCTGCCTTGGGGATCCGTATCGACGAGGGCAACCGGGCCGGCGCCGGCACGTTCAGCCTGTACAGCCACATGGCCCGCCAAGGTGGTTTTACCCGATCCACCTTTCTGCGATGCGAAAATCATGACTCGCATGGCAAACGTTCCTTTGAAAGCTAGTGACATGGGATCGCGAAACCATAGTATGAAGTGTAAATATGTATTTATTATTAATTAAAGTCATTAACATCGAAAAAACCAGGTTATTTTTACAACAAATAAAATATATAATATATAAAAACTATGGCATATTTTGGGTTCACTTAACTGTTCTTTAACAAAATCGGCCCGCTTGTCGGGACAGGGCGGTGGCCGCGCTATTTTCAGGCCGTTACCGACCGGGGACCGGGCGAGTTCGGGATCGCTTCGGAGTGCCCCGTTATTGCGCAAGGCCCTGATGGACCGTTGTTCGGAGGCCGGCTACCAGCCCGATTGGCGGGACGTGCGCCTCGACCTCGACCACCTCCAGGAGGTCGTCCTCGAGCAGGATGGTAAGCAGCGGATCACGCACCCCGCCGGCGTCGCTGGCAAGCTGTTCCAGGCGATCGGCATCGGCCTACCGCCCAAACGGCGCGAGATCGCGGCGGAAACTTGACCGTCCCCCAAAACCGTAATGCTAACAACCACACTGCGGTCCGTAACATATTAATATAGAACCGTTTTGCAAAATCTACTGTTCAACTTGGGTTAAATGAGGATTTTAATTTGCCGATTTATAGGTTTGTTTTGGAATTTGTTTCTCGCCCCATAACCGCTCCGCCACCGCCAGCGGATCGATCCCGTGAGATTCCCACCAGCGTCGTTCATCGCCCACATCGCGGAGCGACCGGTGATGCAACGCACAAAGCGGCACCACCCATTCATCGCTGACCTTGCGTCCCAAGGCGTTGGGCCGCGCGAACCTTACATGATGCGCTTGGCACGGCATCCGCCCGCCGTCTCCGGTCGTATTTGCGGCGCGAATGGATAACTTGTGCTAAAACAACTGGTTACCTGGAGCACGGCGAAAGGAAATTGGGAAAACCGGAAAAATCCGGAAATCGGCTGGGCTTCCAGACGTCATGATGCCGGTGTTGCAGCCGGTTGACTCCCATGGATCGGCCAAATCTCGAGCGGCCAGGATCATGATGACCCTTGAGACCGGATCGGAGAGCCATGTTATCTTCCGGTCCGGTGCAAGGTTGCCCTTCGGGTGACGAAGCCTCTTTGATCGGAGATGAGGAAATGAGTGGGTTCTGCGGATGGATTGGCATGGAGGTGGGCGATCCGGGTTCGATCCTGAAACCCATGGCCGATCGCCTACCGCCCGGCGGCGCCGGGTCTCGGATCGCCCGTCCGAGCGCGGGCTTGGCTCTCTCGGCCCAGGATCGGACCGGGAGTTGCGCCGAAGACGGCCGATTGATCTCCGTCATTGAAGGATACCCTCGTTGGGACGACGGAACCCTCGCCGAGGAGGCGCGGGAATATGGCCAGGCCAAGGCGCTTTTGGCGGCCTATCGCCGCCATGGGTCGTCGCTGCTCGAGCGGCTGAAAGGGGCCTTCGCGCTCGCCGTTCTCGAGACCGACAGCGGCGATGGGCTGTTGGCGATCGACCGCATGGGGATTTACCCTTTGTGCTATTCGAATCCCCAGCCGGGCGTCCTCGTCTTTGGCTCCACCACGGACAGTGTCCGCGCGCATCCCGCGGTCGGCGCCACCGTGCGGCCTCAGGCGATTTACGATTATTTCTATTTCATCGATCGCGTCCCCGCGCCCGAGACGATCTACCAAGAGCAGATGAAGCTGCCGCCGGGGCACGCTCTTCGCTTCGCCAAGGGAGAGGTCCGGGTCCAACATTACTGGCGGATGCCCTATGGGCGGGGGAAAGCCGCCGGGGAGGACGAGCTTGCGGACCAGTTGCTCCAACGGTTACGCCAAGCGGTCTCGGCGACCCTGAAGGACGAGGACCCGGAACGCGTTGGCGCCTTCCTCAGTGGTGGGCTCGACAGCAGCGCCGTGTTGGGTCTCCTCGCCGAGCGGGTGCCCAAAGCCAAGTCCTTCACCATCGGCTTCAGTGCCGAAGGGTTCGACGAGACCCCTTATGCCAAACTCGCCGCGCGGCACTTCGACTCGCGCCACGAAATCTACACTTTGCGGCCAGAGGACGTCTTGGCGGCAATCCCCAAAATCGGCGAGATCTACGACGAGCCCTTCGCCAACTCTTCCGCCGTCCCCGCCTATCTTTGTGCTTTACGTGCCAAGGAGGCGGGGATTGAGGTCATGCTGGCCGGCGATGGTGGCGACGAGATCTTCGCCGGCAATTCCCGCTATCTGAGGGACGCTGTCTTCGACCGTTATCGGCTGATTCCAAAGGCGCTCCGCCAGGGCTTGATTGAGCCTCTGGTGAGTGGGTTGCCCGGGTGGTTGAGGCGGGTTCCGCTGGCGCGAAAGCTGCCCAACTATGTCGATCTTGCGACCAAATCGGTGGCGGAGCGTTTGACCGGCGACAACCTCTATCAGGCCCTCGATCCGGCCGAGATCTTTGCCGACGAGATCCTGTCGGAGATTTCCCTCGAGGCTCCCATGGCGCTGGTCCGCGCTATCTATGATGAGGCCCCTTCGGAAGCGAAGCTTCACCGGATGATGTATCTCGACTTGCGCATTACTTTGGCCGACAGCGACATCCGTAAAGTCAACCGCATGTGCGAGCTCGCCGGGCTGCGCGTCCGCTACCCCATGCTCGACGATGATCTCGTCGCGTTCTCCGCCACCGTTCCCCCCGAGTTCCACATGGCTGACGGAAACTTGCGGGCTTTTTACAAGAAGGCCGTCTCCGGGCTCCTGCCCTCGGAGATCCTGGCCAAGAAGAAAAAAGGGTTCGGCCTGCCCTATATGGAGCTGCTCGCGGGCCATCGGCCGTTGGCCGAGCTCGCCTGCGATAGCCTGCAGTCGCTCAAGGCGCGCGGCTGTTTCCGGAACCGGTTTCTCGACGAGGTCACCGATGACCTGAATGCCGGCACGTTCGGCCGGTTCGGTGGGGTCGCGTGGGACCTGATAATGCTCGAAAAATGGTTCGAAACCCGCATGACTTCATCGGCTATCCGGTAGGCGCACCACCCCATGTAGGCGCAGGATCGGAGCGGAGCGGTAGTAATTGAGGTGGTACATGGTCCGGACGTCATCGGTCCAGCGCAGGTGCCAATCTTGTGCCGGGCCGTAGAATTCGATGCGCTCGATTTCGCCGGTCCGGAATGCGTTCTTAATTACCTCGTGACGCATGAGATGGGCCGGCGAGGTGCCCTTCTGGCTCTCGTCGTGGGTTGTCTTCAGGATGGTCAGGACCTTGCCTCTCAGGAGGCAAAGATCGCTCGCCACAAGCTGGTCATCATAAAAGAACCGATAGACTACGGCCTCGCCACCCTCGGCGAAGTTGCTAAGAATTTTGGTGTAAAAGCGGCCCTGCGCGTTATCTGGATGGACGGCGCTGGCCGCCGCCTCTTTCCAGCCTGACGATTCGAGACGAGCATAATCGGCCACTGCTGTGCGCATTTGAGGTGGATCACACAACATCTCGAGGCGCGTCGTCCGTCCCTCCCGGGCAATCCGGTTACGCTGCCGCTTCATATTGTGCCTCAGGTTTTTGCCGCGCGCGGCCCAATAGCTCTCATAGCTGCCGGCGATCTCGATTCGGGCGGTGTGGATATAGTCGAACGTCGCCAATCGTTTCGACGGCTCGGGGCGGGCCAAGTGGTCCGGGTCGACCTGGCTCAATCCAACCAGCATGACCGCCCCCGGCAAGGCGGAGAGCAGAGACCCCATCAACGGATAAATCTCGATTTCGGGATCGATCATCCACAGCCCGAGAGGCGCGTTCGCTGGTTGGAAGGTCTGCCAGGTGAGGGGTCCCTTTCGCGAGAGAATGCCTATCGCGCCTGGTGAGGAAGGAGCTTCGAAGTGCACAACCAGCTCCCGGCCCGTGGCAAATTCCTCGATCAATGGTGTTATGAACAGCGGATCGAGCAGTGGGGCCTCATCGAACTTCCGATGCAAGCGCCGCCAGGCCGAGGCCACTTGGGCAAACCGCGAGATCGGAAGGAAGCGCCACGACATGGGGTCAGGCCCGGGCCGGCGGTCGGCCCCGTCGCCGCGACGACGCGATGACAGAACTTACCGTCTCCAAGACCCAGTCAAGCTCATCTTCGCGTAAATCTTGATGGCAAGGCAGTTGGATCAGATGCTTGGAAAATCCGACGCTGGTCCGGCACAGGTTTTCATCGACGCCGGGCCATAAGAATTGCCCGAATCTTTGCATCGGCGCCGCCCGATCCTCGAGAACAGGGAAGACCGTCGAAAGATCGTCGACCCAAAGGGGAAACATATAGGGTACGACACCCTCGGGCAGCTCGGTGATCAGCGGACGGCATCCGCGATGTGCGGTGAAGTGCGCCAGCATCCGGCCGAAGAAATCCCGGCGCCTTCGCGCAATCCTTCCGGTTGAGACGTTCCGCGAGATCCACATCGATATGCCGGAGGCCTTCACCTCCAGCCACCGGGGATCGAAGTCCTCCGAAACGCCCGACCGCATATCGGCCGGGCCGTCGACGCCTTGGCTCTTTGGGCTGCTCTTTGGGCGTGGACGGAGGCGCCGCGCCTGCTGGATCGCCTGGACCAACGGCCTCAGCGTCGCCAGGCGATCATGATAGACGGCGTCCTCGATGGCGGAGAATCCTTGTCGGAGCCCGGCGATCGGCCCTCGCGCCCGCCGCAATAGTTTGCGTGCCTCCGGGTCGGCCGATATTAGACACCCCCCCTCTTTGACCGGAAAGAATTTTGTCAGGCTGGCGATGGCATAATCACCATAAGAGCCGAGCGGGCGCCCCGCGAACTCTCCGAAGAAGCTATGCGCGCAGTCCTCGATCAGCACCAGATGGTGGTCATCGCAAAATTTTCGAAGTGTCTCAAGGTCTTGCGGAAAGCCGAAATAGTTAACGGCGATAAGCACATGGGTGCTCGCATCAACCTTGCGGGCGATGTCCTCCAGGTCGACGCTCAGATCCTCATTCAGGCGATAGAATACGGGGCTTGCCGACACACAAGACAGGGGGTCGACCATCGAGGCACAGTGGTAGGCCGGCAGGAGAACCTTATCGCCTGGAGCAACTCCCGCAAGGCGCAGGGCAAGTCCGATGGCGATCCGGCCGGCGGTGACATAGACGCTGTGGCCGGCGCTCAGGACCGATGGCATCGACGATGTTCGTTCCTCCAAGAAGGCCGCCGCCGAAAGGATGGGCCAGACCGGCACGTCGGGGACCGGAATCCGGCGTGACAGTTGGGGCACATTGGGCCCATCACCCGGGACGGTGATGGAATGGGTCATGCGCCTCTTCATCTTCGACGATGCCCGCTTCCTCAAAGGAGACGCCACCTGGGTCATTCACCTTCCCGCCTTTCTCTGACAGCTGTGTCCACGGACCGCTTACAATCTTGCGGCCGCGCCACCGGCAAAGCGCTCGTTTGTGATAAACTGCCAATCACTCGCTGATCCGATGCCGCACATTATTTTAGCAAAAGAAGCGAACACAATGCACGGAATAAGGCCGTATATATGGCAATCTTAGCGGATCCGATCCTGTTAACCATAATCACGCTGGTCGCTGGTTTGGGCATTTCTGCTGTTTCGAAGCGGGCTGGTTTGCTCATAAGTGCATCAGGAATCATTTTTTTGTACGTGCTATCGACTCCCTTGGTCGGCCGGCAGTTACTGGTGGCGCTCGAATCCGAACTCTACGACCTCGCGGCCGTAGCGGCCCGGCCCGAGGCGATCGTCATACTGGGAGCCGACCTCCGCCGCCGCACGCCGGAATATGGTGGTGATACCGTCGACCGTCTGTCGCTCGAGCGCATCCGCTATGGGGCGCGTTTGCACGGGGAGACTGGCTTGCCGATTCTGACCGTTGGCGGTGCGATCGTGGGTTCCGAAAAGCCGGTCGCCCTAGTGATGGCGGAGGCGCTCGGCGCCGACTACCAAATATCGGCGCGTTGGATGGAGACCGGCTCCCGTAACACCTATGAGAACGCCAAGCTTTCATCGGATATCCTCCGTGCCGAGGGGATCCAAGCGGTCTATTTGGTCACCCACGCCTGGCATATGCCACGGGCCCTGGAGGCGTTTCGCCAGGTCGGCATTACGGCGATCCCGCGACCGACGGCTTGGACATACGCAGGGCCGGGTAATGCCGTCGGTGATTTGCTGCCAAACAGCGGCGGGCTTCGAAATAGCGCCTACGCCATGCACGAGTGGATCGGTCGCCTCTGGTACCGCATGAGATATTATTAAACTTTGAAACCCCAGGACGTAAAGAGGAAAAGATCCAAGAGGCGAACTGCCTCACGGCAGCGTCCTGGCGACGCGAAAACCGAAGTCGACGTACCGGTTTACGGTCCAGCCCCTGAAACGGTACGCCGAGCGCAGGCCCCACGGAATGAAGACCCAGGAACCGCCCCGAAGAACGCGGTTCGAGCAATCACCACCCAGCCACGCGCTGCCATCCGACGGTGCGCCGTCGTAGCTCTTGTTCCAGCAGTCCTCGACCCACTCCCAGACGTTGCCAGCGGTGTCGTAGAGACCAAAGTCGTTCGGCCGGAAGCTGCCCACCGGGGCCGTCTGCTTGTTGTCCCACCGGCTGCCGCAGCCGATGCAGTTGGCATTATTCCTGCCGATGTCGTTTCCCCACCAGTAGCGGGTGGTGCTGCCAGCCCGCGCGGCATACTCCCACTCGGCCTCGGTCGGCAAGCGATAGCGCTTCCCGGTCTGTTCGGACAGCCACCGCGCATATGCCACCGCATCATTCCACGAGACACGCATAACAGGCCGTTTACCCCGACCCCAACCCCTGTCATCCGGCAGCTCGCGACCGGTGGCTACTGCGAACTGGTCGTACGCCTCGAAGGTCACTTCGTACTTGCCCATGGCGAAGGGCGTTGCGATGCGCACCATGTGTAGCGACCTCTGGTCGTTTCCACCTCCTTGAAATTCGCCCATGCGGAAGATGCCCGCCGGGATCTCCACCATTTCCGGCGTCTTTAGGCCACCACGCTCGAGCACTTCTCGCGTGGCCATCCGTAAAACAGTGGTGGCGCCTTCCTTGGATAGCTCCTTGACGACAATCTGTTGCCGCAGCAAGGTCATTGTCAGCACGCTGACCAATAACACGACGCCGAACACCACCTTGACGCCGGTCGACACGCGAAAGCGCCGACGCTTCATCACCGCGCTCGCCAGGCCGTCGTGGCTGAACTCGTAATAGAAGCCCTCCAGTCCCGGCCGCCTCCAGGTTTGCGGAGATCAACCCCCCGTACCGCCGTCGAGGGAGCAGAGTTTTCTCCGCCGCCATCCGAAGGTCCGATTTTGGCGGATCGCCGAGCCATGCCCGCGCTCATGAGAACTGTCGTAGCCACGCCACCGTCCAGTCGTGCAGTTGGTCGCGCCAGAGGACGCGCGAATAGGTGTGATTGGCGCCCTCGAGCCGCCTCAGCGTGAGCCTCGGATCGCGCCGCCAAGCGCGCATTGCCGACGATTTCACGACGACGGTCTCGAACTCCTGGGCGGTGAGGTCGGCGGCGCTTAAAATCAACAGCACCCGCCCCTCATAGCGGCGCAGGCTATGGGCCACGCGCCCAGGCAGGTCTTCCGCCGTCTCGGTCGCGCCGGACAGTCCTGATAGTCCTTTCAACCCGCGCCAGATATCCCGCGCGGCGCCACCCAGATCGACCTCCAGCCGTGCCAGCCGGCGCCAGAAATCGCTCGAGGCCAGTCGCCCTCCATAATAGTTTTTGATGTAGGCTTGGGCGACCGTCGCCTCGGTGCGCACCCAGGGATTGACCAGAACCAGGCCAGCGATCCTGGTGTCCCGATTGGCGTAGAATGCCGCCGCCGAGGCACCGTCGCACAGACCCCAGAGGGCCAACCGTTCGAGACCGTCGATGTTGTCGACCAGGCAGTCGACCGCCGACCGGATATCGTCATCCACGGCCTCGAAACCGGCAAACTCTCCCTCGCTATCCCCCATTCCGCGGTAATCGAAGCGAAGGACCGGGAACCCGGCCCGCGCCAGGTGGCGCCCCAACAGCACGGATTGGCGATGGCTACCGACCCGGTATTGTGGGCCACCGCTCACCACCACCACTCCGGTGGCGTGCGGGTTACGGGGACGATGTAGAACGCCGATCAGCCGATCTCCCGCGCAGGGGAAGACGACGGGTTCCTCCTCGCTCGGCGTCATCGCTCAGGGACCCTCCAACACGGCCGCCGTCTCCCGCCACAGAGCCGGGACCAGCGTGGTCTCTTCGATGTTCCAGAACGGCTCGCCCGGTAGGACGCGAGCATCGACCTCGATGCCGCCGGAACACAGCCGTTCGATAATTCTCTGGCTTGCGGGGCCGGGCTCGGTGCCGGAACCGAGTTCGATCCAGGTCAGCGGCCGATCGCAGTCGAGAGCCAAATTGCCGATGTCCAACTCGTCGATCGCCGCCGCAATGTCGGGCGTGAGTAGGTAACCGGCGACCTCCAGCGCCGCGCCTTCCGTGAGATGTCGACGCAGTGCTTTCACCGTCTCCTTCTCCCTGTCTCCGGCGTCGCTCATTCCCGCCGCTATCCTGATCCGCAGGAATTGGTTGAGAAAGGTCTCGCCTTGTGTGACCGGCTGCCATAGCACGATCCGCGAAATGAGATCGTTCATGCCAGGCGCGGTCGCCGTCTGCAGTGCCAGGCAGGCGCCCAGGCGCGGGCCGACCAGGGAAATTCGCCGATATCCTTGCGCGGCCATCCACAATACCGCCGCTTCCGCGTCCCCGCGCCAGCCCTCCCAGCGCGCATCCTCGAAATTTCCCGCGCTGTCCCCGGTGCCGAAGAGATCGAGGATGAGGACGCCGAACCCCCTTTCGGCCAGGAAATGCGCCAGCATCGAGGCCATGCGCCGGCACCGGTTCATCTCCTCGGCGAAGGGCGGGAGGTACAAAACCCCTTCCTGACGCCGGAGCTCCGCATTTTCGGGGGTGATGTGGATCGCGAAGAGCGGCCCCGCGGGCCCGGCTAGGATGCAGGGCGATGCACCCATGGCATCACTCTGCGAGCTTGCGGTCGACGAAGTCCGCAAGCGTGCCCATGGTTCGAAACACCTCGGCGCTGAACTCGTCATCCTCCACATAGAAGCCGAAGCGATCTTCGAGACCGGCGACGACCGTTGCTACAGCCATGGAATCGAGCTCCGGCAGGTTGCCCAGGAGGGGCGTCTGCTCGTCCAGGGTGGCAGTCCGATTCCCGAGCTGTAGAACCTCTCCCAGGATCGTTCTCACTTCGTCGATCGTGGCCATTGCTACAGGTCTCCCAGCGCCCGAGCCGCCGTACCATATCGGGCCGCCGTGGGGTAATCGCCATCTCGAGGAATCGCTCTCAAGCCGCCCGGCGTTGCCGCTTCCGCGAGGTCTCGGGGGGCCCAGCCCAAGCCTGTGTGCTCCACCCCCCAAGCGGCTTCATGTCGAGCCAGACCTGTGATATTAAAGAAAATTATCAACTTTTCCAGCGGCATTTGGCGGCTCTAACATCTTGATCGATCAATCTTCACCAGCCTTGAGTGGTGGGTCGGCGCGCCACCATGCCAAACGACGAAGGCCAGGCGGGAAGCGTGGCGAAAACGTCGCGAATTTACCGCTGGACGCGGCGGAGCGCTATCCCGACCGCCCGGCCCTGCGCTTCGAGGGGGTTGGCCTGAATTATGCCCAGTTCGTCGAAGCCGTCCAGGCGGCCGCCGGCGGGTTGCTGCGTCTCGGATTGAACCCGGGTGACCCGGTTGCGGTTTATCTGGATAAATGCTTCGAAGCGGTCATCGCCCTTTTTGCGGCAGTGGCCGCGGGTGGTGTGTTCGTTCCTATCAACCCGCTGCTGAAACCGCGGCAGGTCGGATATATCCTGCGGGACTGCGACGTTCGCATCCTCGTGACTTCCGCCATTCGTCTTCAGGGCTTGGGTGAGGAATTGAGCAGCGGCAGTGACCTCGACGCCGCCGTTGTCACCGGCGCCGAGGGCCGGCTCGCCGGGGCGTCACTACCGTTCTCCACCCTGACATGGGGCGATTTGACGTCCTCGGGCCGGGCTAACGCCGGCGTAAAAGAGCGCGATTTGGACGACCTGGCGGCGATCCTCTACACCTCCGGTTCGACCGGCCTGCCCAAGGGCGTGATGATATCGCACCGCAATCTCTGCGTCGGCGCGGAAAGCGTCACCACTTACCTGGTGAACGACGCCAGCGATCGCATCCTCTCGGTCCTCCCCTTCAGCTTCGATGCCGGACTGAGTCAGCTGACGACGGCCTTCTACTCCGGTGCCTGCTGCGTCCTGATGAACTATCTGTTGCCGCGGGACGTTGTCCGGCTATGCGCCGCCGAACGGATAACCGGCATCACCGGGGTGCCGCCACTGTGGATTCAGCTGGCGCAGCTCGAGTGGCCGAGAGACGCCAGCGAGAGCCTTCGTTATTTTGCCAACACCGGTGGACATATGCCGCGCCAGACCCTGGATCGCCTCCGCGCCATCTTCCCGGAAGCGAAGCCCTTCCTGATGTACGGATTGACAGAGGCGTTCCGCTCTACCTATCTCGACCCGGCGGAGGTGGAACGGCGGCCCGATTCCATTGGCAAGGCGATCCCCAACGCCGAGATCCTGGTCGCCCGTTCCGACGGCAGCCTCTGCGATCCGGGCGAGACCGGCGAGCTTGTCCATTGTGGTCCCCTAGTGACACTCGGATATTGGAACGATCCCGTGCGCACCGCCGAACGGTTTCGGCCGCGGCCTGGGCCGGTTGGAGGCGACGCGGACCCGGAAATCGCGGTCTGGTCGGGGGACTCTGTCCGCATGGACGAGGAGGGGTTTCTTTACTTCATCGGGCGCCGCGACGGCATGATCAAGACCTCCGGATATCGCGTCAGTCCGACCGAGGTGGAGGAGGTCGCTTATGACTCGGGCCTGATCGGCGAGGCGATCGCGCTGGGCGTTCCCCATCCCGTGCTGGGCCAGGCCATCGTCGTCGTGGCCACGCCGCCAGCGGGACAAGCACTCGATGTCGAGGCGTTGCTGACGCGCTTCCGTCGAGATCTGCCTGGCTTCATGGTGCCCCATCGCATCGTCGCGCGCGACGCACTGCCGCGGAATGCGAACGGGAAGCTGGAACGCGAAGCACTGACCGCGGAACTATCGGAGATCTTCATGGCAGGTGAGGCGTGAACGAAGCAACTGGATCCGGACGCCAGATAAACTCTGGCTTCCAGGTGGTCGATGGCTCGATCACGGTGGGTGGCGTGCCCTTGGCCCGCCTCGCCGCGCGGGTCGGCGCGACGCCGTTCTTCGCCTATGACCGGCGGCTCATCAGCGAGCGGGTGGAGAGCCTGAGACGGGTGCTGCCGGCCGAGATCCACCTTAGCTATGCGATCAAGGCCAACCCCATGCCCGCGGTCGTCCAACATCTGGCCGGGCTGGTCGATGGCTTCGACGTCGCTTCGGCCGGTGAGCTCAAGACGGTGCTGGATACCCCGATGATGCGCGAGCGCGTGAGCTTCGCGGGTCCCGGAAAGCGGCAGTACGAACTCAAGCAGGCGCTCGCCGCGGGGGTGACGGTCAATGTCGAGTCGGGGCACGAACTGGACAGACTGGCCGAGGCGGGGCGATCTCTCGGCGTCGTTCCGCGGGTATGCCTGCGCATCAACCCTGACTTCGACCTCCGCGCGTCAGGCATGCGCATGGGCGGCGGAGCAAAACAATTCGGCATCGATTTAGAGGAAGCACCGGCTGTTCTTGGCCGCTGCCGGGAACTCGGCGTGGATTTCCAGGGCTTCCACGTTTACGCCGGCTCCCAAAACCTGAATGCGGAGGCGATTTGCCAGACGCTGGGCCAAATTATCGATCTGGCGGTCTCGCTGTCGGAACACGCAACCGCTGGCGTGCGGCAGCTCAACATGGGCGGCGGCTTCGGAATACCTTATTTCGCCGGCAACCAGCCGCTTGACCTCGCGGCCGTCGCCGATGGGTTGGCGGCGCTGATGTCGCGGGCCCACGACAGGTTGCCAGAGGCGCGCCTCGTGCTTGAGCTCGGTCGCTACTTCGTCGGCGAGGCCGGGATCTATGTCTGCCGCATCGTCGATCGAAAGGTGTCGCGAGGTCAGATCTTCCTGGTGACGGATGGAGGATTGCATCATCATCTTGCCGCTTCGGGAAACTTTGGTCAGGTCGCTCGCCGCAACTTTCCGGTCGCTGTCGGGAACCGAATGGATCAACCTTCCAGCGAAACCGTATCGGTCGTCGGTTGCCTTTGCACACCGCTTGACCTGTTGGCTGACAAGGTCGAGCTACCGGGAACGGAAGTGGGGGATTTCATCGTCATCTTCCAGTCCGGAGCCTATGCCATGACGGCAAGCCCGAAGGACTTCCTTAGCCATCCGAGTCCGATCGAGGTTTTGCTGTGACGGTGACGACTGGGCGTGCCGGGCGTCAGCTATGGGATGTGAACGACATCGCTTGCCCGGCGCTTAACGAAAACGAGCCGTGCTAAAGCCTCGGAATACGGCGCCCGCCGAAATTTCTCGAGACACCCGACCCCTTCTGATGGTCATCGTCGACACCGAAGAGGAATTCGATTGGTCGGCGCCTCTTTCCCGCGCCAATCGATCCGTTAATTCGGTGGCGGCGCAATCGGCGGCTCATGAGATTTTTGCCGATTACGGTGTCGTTCCAACCTATGTGGTCGACTATCCGGTCGCCGTGACGGAATCGAGCATCAGGGTTCTGACGGATCTCTTGAAGGCAGGCGTTTGCGAAATAGGTGCCCATCTTCATCCTTGGGTCAATCCGCCGGAGGTTGAAGACGTCAACGCGTTCAACTCCTATCCGGGCAATCTTC
>JADFJG010000034.1:20687-30376 GCA_022566265.1 Pseudomonadota bacterium
CGAGCATCAGGGTTCTGACGGATCTCTTGAAGGCAGGCGTTTGCGAAATAGGTGCCCATCTTCATCCTTGGGTCAATCCGCCGGAGGTTGAAGACGTCAACGCGTTCAACTCCTATCCGGGCAATCTCCCGGCTGATCTGGAAGGTGAAAAGCTCGAGGTCCTGTCGGCGGCGATCGAGAACAACATCGGCTTGCGTCCCAGGGTTTATAAGGCTGGACGGTATGGCCTCGGGTTCAACACGGCGGCGATACTCGAGGAGGCTGGATATGACGTCGATCTCAGTGTCGTCCCCTATACCTCTTTCGCCGCCGATGGTGGTCCTGACTACAGGACTTTCGGCGCTTCGCCTTACTGGTTCGGAGCGAAGCGGAAATTACTCGAAATTCCGCTGACCTGCGGGTTCGCCGGCGTTCTCGCAACGTCCGGGCCGCGTTCGTTTCCAGCTCTTTCCAGCGATTTGGGCATGAAGTCGCGGCTTCCCGGGATCGCCGCGCGGTTAGGGCTTTTGGAGCGAATTCGGCTGACACCGGAGGGAATCGATCACGCCGCCCACCGGCGGTTGATCGATAGCATGCTGGCCGATGGCCATCGGGTATTCACCATGACCTATCACAGTCCTTCCCTGCGACCGGGCAATACACCCTATGTCCGCGACAAGGCCGATCTGAAGGCTTTCCTGGGGACGTTGCGACGGACACTCGACTATTTCTTGAATGAAATCGGCGGCCAGGCGACGACGCCGGGGGCGCTGTTTCGACGGCTGCGCCCAGGCGCCGAAAAGGACAAAACCTGAGGTCAAAAAGCGGCGCCCAGGCCTATGGATGGTACTGTCGCCGCCATTCGCCTTCGCCGCCGCGCGGCTACGGCGGAACGGAACCAGGCGCGAAGGCGCAACCCTACATCCTGAATTCGTCGCCGCGCTTGCGGCCCTGGGTGATGTCGATGAACAGCTCATCGAGCGGCATGCGCCGCTTGATCGTTCCCTGTTCATGGGCGTAGCCGACCAGGATCTCGAGCTGGTTGCGGTTGTTTTCCGTCATGCCGTATTCCCAGGGGTCGGGGCCGAGGATTTCCTCTTGCTCCTCCCACGCCTCGCGGTACCACACCAGCGGCGCGATGCGCGGATTCACCATGCGCTTCATGGCGATGTCCTTGGCCTGGTTGAAGGCGTGGTAGAGGTTGATGGGAATCCAGGGGTATTGCTCGACGATGTCGCGGCGGATGCCGATGACGTGCATGATGGGGAAGATCGCCGTCTTCTTGAAGTACGCGATCTCGTCGGCCTTGAAATCGGGGAACAGCCGCCCGACGCGCGGGTCCTTGTTGAGGAGCGGCTTGATCAGGTCGGGATGCAGCACCGCGTCCAACTCGCCTGCCGCCAGCATCGCCTCGACCGATTGATCGTGTTTCAGCCGGCTAAGCTTCAGATCCTCGGGCCGGGTGAACTCGATGCTCTCGTCGAGTTCGGAGAACCATTCGATGGTGCGGTGCGGTACGCCGTATTCGTGCTCGAGGAGTCCCCGCATCCATAGCTGGGCGGTGGATTGGTACTGCTTGACGCCGATCTTGCGGCCGATGAGGTCGGTAGGCTTGTCGATGCCCAAGGTTGTGTTGATGAAGATGAAGCCGTGGCGGAACCTGCGGTGCAGGAAGACGGGGATACCGTCGAACTCCATGCCCTGGTCGCGGGCGACGAAATAGGACGAGGCCGAGACCTCGGCGGCGTCGAAATCCCGGTTGCGCAGGAACCGCCAATGCCGGGTGGTCGAGTCCATGGCGGTCAGCACGGTCAAGTCGATGCCGTCGGGCTCGACGGTGCCTTCCTTCAGGGCGCGGACGATCTCGTAATCGCCGATGGCGAGGCTCAGCGGAATCTTCTTCGACATCTCGTTCCTTCCTTGTGGTTACCACGCACCGATCATCATGACGAACCGGCATCGGCCCGGCGCAGGAGGTCCATCACCCGCGCCGGCGTCAACGGCAGCCGCCGCACCGCGCCCGGGTCGCCGATGGCCTCGCCGATGGCGCCGGCGATGGCGGCGCCGACGCCGTTTATGCCGCCTTCGCCGGCGCTCTTGAGACCCAGCGGATTGAGCGGGCTCGGCGCGTCCTCGGTGATCAGCACCTCGATGTCGGGCGCCTCGCGCAGGGTCGGCACCAGGTAGTCGGCCAACGTCACCGCCATCGGCTGGCCCTCTTCGTCGTAGACGAACTCCTCGTACAGTGCGCCGCCCAAACCCTGGATGCAACCGCCGACGAGCTGGCCTTCTATCATCATCGGGTTGACCGCGCGCCCGACGTCGTAAGCGACCATGAAACGCTCCACCGCGACGGCGCCGGTGCCCCGGTCGATGCGCACCACGGCGAGGTGCACGCCATAGGGAAAGACCGTGTCCGTGGTGGTGAAGAAGCCTTCGGCCGCGAGGCCCGGATCGCCCTGGCCGGGCTTGGCCGCGTCCGGCGCCAGACGGCGCGCGATCTCGCCGAGGGTGACGGCGGGCCCGGCCGGGTCGTTACGCCGGGCGACGGTGCCGTCATTGATGTCCAACCCGTCCGCCGGCGTCTGCAGCATCTCCGCCGCGGCGTCGATGGCGATCTCGCGCACCATCTTTGCGGCGACGTCGACGGCGCTGCCGGTCATCACCGTCGCCCGGGTGGCATGGGCGCCGATGCCGTAGGGGATGAGGTCGGTGTGGCCGTGGATCACCCGCACGCGCCGGTAATCGACGCCGAGCGCCTCGGCGCAGATCTGCGCCATCGCCGTCTCGAAGCCCTGGCCGAGCGAGGCGCCGCCGGTGATCACCTCGACCTCGCCGTTGATATCGACGGCGATCCTGGCGCCGTCGGTGGGGCCGCGCCCGCCTTCCTCGATGAACATGCCGATGCCGGCGCCGACCAGCTCGCCGTCGGCCCGGCGGCGAGCCAATTCGACCTTAAGCGCCTGCCAGCCGAAGGCCGCCACCGCCTTGTCCAGCAGGCCGGCATAGTCGCCGGAATCGAGCACCATGTCGGAGACGTGGGGCTCGTCGAAGGCGATGGTGTAGGGCATCTCGGCCGCCGCGATCAGGTTGCGCTTCCTGACCTCGATAGGGTCGATCCCCAACTCCGGGGCGATGGCGTCGATCAGCCGCTCGCGCACGAAGGTGCTCTCGTACCGGCCGGGCGCGCGATAGGTGGCGCAAGGCGTCTTGTTGGTCAGGCGGAAGTGACAGACGGCCCTGAAGGCGGGAACGCGGTAGGGGCCGGTGATCGTGCACATCGTCCGGTTGGCGACGTTCGAGCCGTGGGTGCGGATATAGGCGCCCTGGTCGTGGAAGAATTCGTCGTCGATGCCGAGTATGCGGCCTTCCGCATCGACGGCGACGCGCGCCAAATGGTGCTGTTCGCGCCCCTGGTTGGCGCACATCAGGTGTTCCTGGCGGTCCTCGATCCACTTCACCGGCCGGCCGAGCCGCATGGCGGCGAGGAGCACCAGGATATCCTCGGGGTAAAGCTCGCCCCGGATGCCGAAGCCGCCGCCGACATGGCATTCGTGCAAATGCATCCGGGACGCATCGCGCCCGAGCATTTTGACCAGCGTTTCCTGGTTGCGGTGCGGCACCTTGGCGGCGCCGTGGAGCTCCAATATGTCGTTCGCCGCGTCGTAGCGGCCGATCGCGCCCCGGGTCTCCATCGGCACGCCGGAATGCCGGCCGGTCCTGAGATCGAGCTCGATCACCGTATCGGCGTTGGCGAAAGCGGCGTCGATGTCGCCGTAGCCGTGGTGCATGACCGCCGCCTCGGTGCCATGGCCGGCGGCGAATTCGCCGGGCGGATCGTCGGCCGAGACGATGACCGGCAGCTCCTCGATCTCGATTACGACCGCCTCGGCGGCGTCCTCGGCGAGGTAGGGATCCTCGGCGAACACCGCGGCGACCGGGTCGCCGACATAGCGCACCCGGCCCTTGGCCAGCACCGGCTGGCGGTAGGGCTTGAGCGCCTCCGCCGCCCTGTCGGCGCGGAAATCGACCGGCCCGATGTCGGCGATGTCAATGGCGGTCCAGATGGCGACGACGCCCGGCATCGCCTGGGCCTCGGATGTGTCGATGGAGACGATCTCCCCGTGGGCGTAAGAAGAGCGCACCATGCGCATGTGGAGCTGGTTGGGAAAGTTGATGTCGGCGGCGAAGCGGGCCTGGCCGGTGACCAACGGCGGGTCCTCGAGGCGCTGGACCGAGCGCCCGAGATAGGCCGTCTTGTCCGCCGCCATCAGCATTGCCTCATTTCCGCCGCCGCCGCGCGCACCGCCTTGACGATGTTGGCATAGCCGGTGCAGCGGCAGAGGTTCGACGACAATATGTCGAGCAAATCCTCGTCGCCGATATCGGGGTCGCGCTCGAGCACCGCGACGGCCAGCATGAGGAATCCCGGCGTGCAGAAGCCGCATTGCAGCGCATGGTGTTCCATGAAGGCGCGTTGCAGGGGATGGGGCTCCCCGCCATCGGCGAGGCCCTCGACGGTGCGGATGGAAGCGCCATCGCACTGGACGGCGAACATCAGGCAGGAGCGCACCGGGGCGCCATCGACGATCACCGTGCAGGTGCCGCAAACGCCGTGCTCGCACCCCAAGTGGGTTCCGGTCTGGCCGCACTCCTCGCGGATCGCGTCGGCCAGCGTGCGGCGCGCCTCGACGCTGATGGCGTAAGCCTCCCCGTTGATGGCAAGGGTGATGTCGTGCTTGGCGTTCATGCGCCGGCTTGCTCCAGGGCGCGGCCAGCTTGCTCCAGGGCGCGGAAAGCGAGGGTGGCGACAAGGTCGCGGCGATAACCGGCGCTGGTGTTGATGTCCTCCATCGGATCGACGGCCCCGGCGGCGGCATCCGCCGCCGCCCGGAAGGCTTCCGCGCCCGGCGCCCGGCCTTCGAGCGCCGCTTCGGCCTCCGCTATTCGGCGCGGCCGTTCCTCGACGCCGCCGACGCCGAGACGGGGCTCGGTGATGACGCCGTCCTCGAGACGAAAGGCGGCGAGGACCATGGCGATGGCGAAGCCGCCGGCGACGCGGTTGAACTCGGCGAATCCGAAGCGGGTATCGCTGGGCGGGATCGCCAATCGCGCCTCGGTGAGCAACTCATCGTCGGCGAGCGCCGTCGTCATGATGCCTTCGAAGAAGTCTCGCGCCCGGATTTGGCGGCTTCCCCGTACGCTCATCGCCGTCATCGTCGCGCCGAGCGTCACCGCCGCGAGGCACCATTCCGAGGCCGGGTCGGCCTGGGCGAGGCTGCCGCAAAACGTGCCGCGCTGGCGGATCGGGTAATGGCCGATGTGGCGGGCGACGGAAGAGAGCAGCGGCCCCAGGCACCCCTCGACGACCGGGCGGTGGAAGGCCGCGTGGCGCACGCAGGCGCCGATCGAAAGCTCATCCCCATCGAGGACAAGACGATCCAGCCCCTCGACGCCGTTGATATCGACGAGATGGGCCGGGCGCGCCAGGCGAAAGGCCATGGTCGGCACCAGGCTCTGGCCGCCGGCGAGCACGCGGCCATCCTCGGGCGCCACCTCGGCGAGGATGGCCACGGCCTCGGCGATCGTTTCAGGCGCGTGATAGCTGAACGCGGCCGGCTTCATCGGTGCCTCTCCCCATTGCCGGTGTTGATAGACATGATTATTTAGGCCGTAAGTTGTTCATAATTCAATATTTTTCCCAATATTGAGATAATGCCGTTGTTCGGAAAAGCACGTTCGATCATAGTTTTACCAGTTATGGGGACATTCTGGTAAGATCGGCTCCAAATCCGGCGGGTGCGAAGCGGCGCTTCGCCCAGAACCGGAGGAAGCTTCGCCCGATAGCGAAGATGGCGCCGTTCGTGGCCGCTCGATCGCGGCCGGCTTCGGATGGCGGTCTCTCGGGGTTCGGGCTTTGTCAAAGGGAGACGTTAGATGACCAATAGACTACGCAACTACGGCCTTCTCGGCGCCATCGCCCTGATCGCGTTCGGCATGACGTTGCCGACCGCCAAGGCGGAATCGGTGGCCGATTTCTACAAGGGCAAGACCCTTACGCTTTTTGTCGGCTTCTCGCCTGGCGGCGGATACGACACCTACTCGCGCCTGCTGGCCCCCCATTTCGCCCGCAACATTCCCGGCAAGCCGAAAATGATCGTCAAGAACAAGACCGGCGCCGCCACCATCGTCCTGGCCAACTGGCTTTACAACGCGGCGCCCAGGGACGGCACCGTGATCGGCATGATCGCGCGCGGCGCGCCGACCCATGAGCTGCTCGGCGGCACGGGCGCGAAGTTCGACCCGGCCAAGTTCAACTGGCTGGGGTCGATGAACAACGAGGTCTCGGTCTGTGTCACCTCGTACCGGGCGCCGGCCAAGACCTTCGCCGAACTGCTCCGGAACAGGACCGTGGTCGGTACTCAAGGGCCGAGTTCGGATTCCGAGGTGTTCGCCAATTTCGTCAAGAACCTGCTGGGCGCCAAGCTCAAGCTGATCTCGGGCTATCCGGGCACGGCGGTGACCGTGCTGGCGATGGACCGCGGCGAGGTCGACGGCATCTGCGGCTGGTCGTGGACCAGCGTCAAGTTGATGAGGGGCAAGGACCTCAAGGCCGGCAAGCTCAACATCCTGCTGCAAATGGCATTGGTCCGTCATCCGGAACTGCCCGACGTGCCGCTGATCACCGAGTTCGCCAAAACCAAGAGCGAAAGGGACCAGATGGACCTTATCTTCTCGCGCCAGACCATGGGGCGTCCGTTCCTGTTGCCGCCCGGTGTGCCGAAAGATCGTGTCGCGGCGCTGCGCAAGGCGTTCATGGACGCCTTGAAGGATCCGAAGTTCGTCGCCGCGGCGAAGAAGTCCAAGCGCGAGATCAACCCGGTGTCGGGCGAGGACGTCCAGAAGCTGGTCGTCAAGGTTCTCGCCACGCCGACGGAAACCGTGTTGGCGGCGCAGAAAAACATCAAGGCCGAGGGCAAGCTCGAGCAGGCCGTGCTCAAATACTTCAAGGACACGGGCACGGTCACCCGGACCAAGCGCGGCGGGCGGCGGGTCTACTTCACGCTCAAGGGCAAAGAGGTGCGCACCAGCGTCTCGGGCTCGAAGACCAAGGTCACGGTCGACGGCAAGAAAGCCAAGCGCAAGGCCATCAAGAAGGGCATGAGTTGCACCTTCAACTGGCTCGGCCACCGCTCGGGGTCGAAAAACATCGACTGCAAGTCGTAGACCAGGATTGAGCCTAAACGCCCCTCCGGCCTTGGCGCCGGGGGGGCGCCGGGCCCGATCGGGCCCGGGGCGGCGCTATATCGGCCGCCCGCATCTTCATTCCCTCGGTAGCGCCGGCCGTGTGCCGGCCCGCTGCGTTGGCTTGAGTCCCGGCGCCGGAGAGACGGCCACGGGTAGAGATGGTATGTTTCCCCGGCCGGCGTGAAAACCGGCCCGGGCCATGCATCGATGGCCGGGCGGGATGAGCGGTGCCGGCGCATCGGAGGAGACACAATTTGGCCAATAAAGACCTGAGAGCGTGGATCGGGGAGATCGAGGCCGCCGGCGAGTTGCGGCGGATCAGCGGCGCCGAACGCGAGGAGGAGATCGGCGCCATCGTCGATATCCACATGCGCAAGATGGGCAATCCGGCGGTGCTGTTCGACCAGGTGCCGGGCTACCCCAAGGGCCATCGCGTGCTGGCGAACATCCTGACCTCGGTCCGGCGGATCAACATCGCCCTCGGCCTGCCGATCGATACCTCGGAGATCGATCTGGTGCGCTACTGGCGAAAATACATGAAGGATGCGCCGTCGATCCCGCCGACCACCGTCGACGGCGGGCCGGTGCTGGAGAATGTCGGCACCGGGGACGATGTCGATATCCTCAAGATCCCGACGCCGCGATGGCACGAGCACGACGGCGGCTATTACATCGGCACCGCGTGCATGGTGATCATGAAGGACCCGGACAGCGGCTGGATCAACTACGGCGCCTACCGCATCCAGGCCCACGATCGCAACGTCGCCTCGGTGATGACGTCGAAGGGCAAGCACGGCAACCTCATTTTGAACAAGTACCACCAACGCGGCGAGCCCTGTCCCATCGCCGTGGTCGCCGGCATGCATCCGGCGGTGTTCATGGTCGCCGGACTGGAGATCCCCTACGGCAAGAACGAGTACGATTGCGCCGGCGGTCTTCTCGGCGAGGCCGTCGAGGTCATCGAGGGGCCCGCCACCGGCCTGCCGATCCCGGCCAACGCCGAGATCGCGTTTGAGGGCTTTGTCCATCCCGGCGATCTCATCGAAGAGGGACCGCTCGGCGAGTGGACGGGATATTACGCCGGCGGCGCCCATGAGGAGCCGGCCATCCGCATCGAGACCTTGATGCACCGTAACGATCCCATCCTGCTCGGCGCCATTCCCGCCGTGCCGCCGAACGACGACACCTTCTATCGCGGCACCTATCGCGCCGGCGCGGTGTGGAACCAGTTGGAGGCCGCCGGCGTTCCCGAGGTCAAGGGGGTGTGGTCCCACGAGGCCGGCGGCAGCCGCATGTGGCTCACCGTCTCGATCAAGCAGATGTATGGCGGCCATTCCAAGCAGGCCGGGCTGATCGCCTCGCAATGCCATGCCGGCGCCTACGCCAACCGCTGGGTGGTGGTGGTCGACGACGATATCAACCCGGCGAATATGAACGACGTGGTCTGGGCGATGTGCACCCGCTTCAATCCGCTGGAAGACCTGGAAACCCTGCAAGGCTGCTGGAGCACCCATCTCGACCCCATGGCCTACAGCTTCGAGGACCCCCGCAACGCCCGCGTCGTCATCGATGCCTGCAAGCCCTGGTCGAGGCGGGAGAGCTTCCCCATCGTCGCCCGCGCCAGCAAGGAGCTGGAAGAGAAGATCCGCGCCAAGTGGGCGAAGGATTTGCCGCCGGGCGGGTGATCGCCGCTGCTCGCGGCAACGAATTGGATTCGCCGTGACAGTTTAGGAAGTTGAACCATGAGCGATCCATGGAAATACCAGATACGAATTTATCTGGGCGATGAATTCGCCGAAGTGGCGCGGCGCGATCCCGGCGATCCGGCGATCAAGCCGCTGGCGGACATCCTCGCCAAGCGCCGCGCGACACTGAAATGCCAGTTCGATGCCTTCGCCGGCTATGTCGCCGAGGCCGAAAAGCATGGCACCGAAAATTATCCGCTTTATGAGTGGACCAGGGCGACCATCGGGGATGCCGCCAAGAAGGCCAAATACATCAAAGCCTTTACGATTTATGTCGACGGCGATGAAGTCTACGCCAAGCGCAAAGCCGACGCCATCGAGTCCGACCTGCGGCCCCTGGTCGGCGGCAAGTTGGTCACGCGAATGTCCAAGCACGATACCAATCCCGCCAACAACCCCCAGCCGCCGGCGCGCTATCGGCGGGGAAGCGGCGACGCTTAAAGGAGAGATCGCCGTATCGGGCCAGCCCGGCATTTGGGGTCAGGTCTTGTATTTTGCGTATAGAATTTCCGGGTGCTTCGTATCACTTTACCGCACGGGGCAATGCGAGCGCGGCAGTGTTTCTGGAACGCAAAATACAAGACCTGACCCCTACTGTGTGAGTACACGCTTCCGGCTGTTGCCCCAACTGGCCGACAAACCGTCCGGCTAGCACTGAAGGTCCCGACACGGCTCGTATGCGACCTATGCGTGCTCGATTTGATGCACGCTAATACC
>JADFJG010000035.1 GCA_022566265.1 Pseudomonadota bacterium
GGCAAAAAGTTCGCACATTATGGCGCTTCCTCGGAAGTCTCGGGCGATCGGACGTCGGCTATGGCTCGATCGCGGGCAAAGAGCCCTCTCGTCCAAACTGTCCGCTTACCGGTCGATGGCGGAATTTCGTGGCGCCAATCGAAACCGGGTTTTTGTCGGCACCCATCCTAGCCGATCGAGTCGGGGAATTCGGCAACGACGTCAATCTCGAGAACATCCGCCCCGAGAATGCGCTTCTCTTCCAAGCCATGCGCTTCGGCCTCCACTGGGCGATTGATTGCAACTATTTCGAGGCCTTCGCCGGCAAGCCCATCCCACCGGTCACGGGGGTTGAAGGGAGGGCGCGGCTAGGTCGTATACCCATAAACCGCGTCGTCGAGGGCTCTGGAGCACGGCGCGGCGATGTCCGCTCCCAGGCGGTAGGCGGACCGACACGAGCTGTCCTCCGAACTTCCGCATTTGGCCAGGGGCAGACGTAAGAGCATCGATGCGGAGTTCGGTCTTGTTTCTTGCTTCGATTTCAAAGTCCCTGCATCACTAAAGTCCCACTGACGACCATTTAATTGTGAGACTCCCCTTGTCTATCAGAGAGGTGACACACGTGACATAACAATCTGAGAGTTCTCGGGTCAAAGTGTGAATCCTTGTGACGTCTTTATTTTGCTTCCTTTCCTTAGATATCCTCTTCTTTCCAGTAGCCATTCGCCGAGCGGTTCTCGTTTCCCGAAAATCATCAAACACAAACGCGCCATGTGCCACCTTAGAACGATACGAATAGGCATCCGATATATCTTTAGATACCTTTTCAAGGGAAACCGATGTTTCCTCGTTCATGAGCCATGCGAGCCGCACCCTAAGCTTGTAGGAGACCTCCGTACTTTCATTCACTAACAAGACTTCAAGCGCAGCGACGATATCCGCCAGAGTGTCCGCGGTGAAACTATTCTCCCAAGCGATCGCGTAACGCCGCATGCTGGACATGACTTGATTCCAACCATCTTGCCCATGCATTCGAAGGAACTTCTCTCGTCGTCTGAGGAACAACTTCAGTTGTTTGGCGCTGATACTTGTGGGAAGAATCTGCCAGTGTTGCTGTCTCCATGGCAGTTCTTCAAGAATTGCTCCGCCACCGGGGTCTGGCGGCGATCCCAATCTGATTTTTGCGTAGGTTGGTACGGATATTGTGCGACTAAGGAGAGACCGCGCGATCGCAATCTCTTCATTCAACCGGGCCAACCAATCTGGAAAATAAGAAGTATGTCGAAATGCAAGGTTAGATTTCGCTTCGATCCACTTCTCACATTTCCATGATTGGACAAAGAAATAGCTGGGCCATAAAATGAGCCTATGCCTCATCGTAACGCCCGCCAAATTTTCGTTAAGCGTTCCGATCTTCGCCATGTCTGAATAGCTCAATCGCCGGAGTTCCAGTCCATCGCCAAAGTCTACTATCCGGGGCTTCCCACGCATACCAGGGCTAGCCAGACCGGAAATGCCAACAATGGGCGCGTAAATGAACTGATCGAGCGTCTTGATATTAGCATCAAAGTAGTCCCGGCAGTCTTGCCAAACCTTTTCTGCCTGTCCCAGATTCCATCGAGAGCCAGCTAGAAACAGATACGAGACTAGAAAGGTATGAGCAACGTCTTTAGCTGACGAGTAAGAGGCTCCATTCCCGTCGGCGAGCGTAATCCACTTTCCGATTGCGCCGTTGAAAGGAGAATTCATCGACAATAACCGCAGAAACTGTATCGTTTCTGGGTAATTGGAAATCTTTAGCCAGAATTTTTTTGTCATCCACCAGTTAGACATTCTGCCTTTGCTAAATCGCACATTGGCTCGTTTGCCAGTTCTTATTGCCGTGAACTGATTTATCTCGCCAAGTTCGGGTTCCAGTTTCGCGATCGCGGGAAGAGAAGCGCGAATAAAACTTTCGAAGGCTCTCTTGCACTGTGTCGAGGACATTTGAAACTCACCTAGTCGTTCACTGTGGTCTCATTCGAACGTACGGCAGGACGTTAACCTCCAACGCTATGGGAACCGGTCCTTACCAGGTCGCACACGGCGCCAGACTTCTCGCCCTATAACCCCACATTCCCAATTTTGGCTCATGTTCCAACGTCCACTCTGCCTAAATGACGGATGGGAGCCGGTTCAACGTGACGCTGAATGCGCGATCCGGCGCCGCCTACTCGGCCGCCTCGGCCGCCGGTTGGCCGGCGCGATAGGCCGCCATCAGCGCCGTTTCCCTTGCCTTGACGAGATCGGCGTTCCTGCGCTTGACGTGGCCGAAGCCGCGTATCTTCTCAGGGAGTCCGGCGATCTCGACCGCCGCCAGGTGGTTATCGGGGTTGAGCGTCGCCAATAGCCCGCGCACCGTTTCGCGGTATTCGCCGATCAGGCGCCGCTCCATCCTGCGCTCCGCGCTCTGCCCGAAGGGGTCGAACGCCGTGCCGCGCAAGAATTTCAACTTCGCCAAGGGACCGTAGAGCCTCATCATCCACGGGCCGAAGGCGCGCTTCTTGAGATGCCCGGTGACTTTGTCGCGCCGGGAGATCAAGGGCGGCGCCAGGTGGAAGGTGAGGGTGTAATCGCCGGCGAACCGCGCGGCGATCTTGGCGATGAAATCGCCGTTGGCAAACAACCTCGCGACCTCGTATTCGTCCTTATAGGCCATGAGCTTGAACAGCGATCCGGCGACCGCTTTCGCCAGCGCGCCGCCCGCCTCCCGAAGTTGTACGGAGGGCAGGCCGCCGCCGGCCTTTCTCCCTTCGGCGTCCTCGACCTCCCGGATGAAATCGGCGTAGCGCCTGGCGTAGGCAGCGTTCTGATAGGCGGTCAGATATTCGACCCGCCGGGCGACGATCTTATCCAGCGTCTTGGGGAAATCGGCGATCCTGGGCGTCAACATCCCCGGCCGCGCGGCTTCCGCGACCCTATCCGGCGCATCGGCCGCGAGGCGCCCCCAGGTGAAGGCCTGCTTATTCAGGGCGACCTCGACATCGTTGAGCTCGATGGCGCGCTCGATGGCCTCGGGCCCGACCGGGATGGCGCCATGCTGGCAGGCGAAGCCGAGCAGGAAGATGTTGGCGGCGATGGTGTCGCCAAGCAGCGCCCGGGTGAGCGCCGTGGCGTCGACCGTCACCGTCTTGGCGCCGCCCGCCGCCTTCTGCACGGCGCCGAGCAATTCGATCTCGTCGAACGAGGCGTCGGGATCGAAATTGAGCGTCGAGGTCGGGATGACGGTGGAATTAACCATGGCGCGGGTCGTCCCCCGGCTGACCGTCGCCAGCACGGCGGGCGAGGCCGAGACCACCATGTCGCAACCGAGCAGCAGATCGGCGCCGCCTACATCGACGCGCGGCGTCGCGATGGCGCACGCGTCGCCGGCGATATGGACATGGGTGGTGACCTGGCCGCCCTTCTGGGCGAGGCCGGTCTCGTCCAAGATGGCGCAGCCCTTGCCCTCGAGATGGGCCGCCATGCCGAGAAGGGCGCCCAGCGTCACCGTGCCGGTGCCGCCAACGCCGGCGATGAGAATGGCGTAGGGACGATCGCTGCGCGGTTGCGATGGCGCCGGCAGATCGGCGGCGAATTCGGCGAGGGTCGCCCCAAGCGCCGGTTTTCGCACCTCGCCGCCATTGACGGTGACGAAGCTCGGGCAGAAGCCGTCGAGGCAGGAATAGTCCTTGTTGCAGGACGACTGGTCGATGGCGCGCTTGCGGCCGAACTCGGTCTCCAGCGGCACCACCGACATGCAGCTCGAAACCTCGCCGCAATCGCCGCAACCCTCGCAGACGGCGTCGTTGATGAAGACGCGCCTGGCGGGATCTTCCAGCACGCCGCGGCGGCGCCGGCGGCGCTTCTCGGCGGCGCAGGCCTGATCGTAGATCAGCACCGAAACGCCGGAACATTCGCGCATCTCGCGCTGCACCGCGTCCATGTCGTCGCGGTGATGGATGGTCACGCCGGTGGCGAAATCGGCGTTTGAGGGGTACTTGTCGGGCTCGTCGGTGACCACGGCGATGCGTCCCGCCCCCTCGGCGCGGAGCTGGCGGGAGATATCGGCGACGGAGAACCCGCCCTCGACCGGCTGGCCGCCGGTGAGCGCCACGGCGTCGTTGTAGAGCAGCTTGAAGGTTATCTTCGCGCCCGACAGGATGGCGCCGCGGATGGCGAGGGAGCCTGAATGGTAATAGGTGCCGTCGCCGATGTTCTGGAACACGTGCTGGCGTTCGGTGAAGGGATACTGGCCGGTCCAGGTCATGCCCTCGCCGCCCATCTGGGTCAGGGTGATGGTGGCCCGGTCCGCCATGTGGCTGGCCATGGTGTGACAGCCGATGCCGGAGATGGCGATGGAGCCTTCGGGCACCCGGGTCGAGCGGTTATGGGGGCAGCCGGGGCAGAAATAGGCCGTGCGCACGGCGCCGGGCATCTCCGTCACGCGGCTTCGCGCCTGGGCCTCGATGCGCGCGAGGCCGCCGGTGACCGGCGCGAAGGCGCCGAAGCCCGCGATCCGCCGGCCGATGACGGTGGCGATGGCGGTGGGCGTCAGCTCGCCCGCCGTCGGCAACAGGCGCCGGCCGTCTTCGTCGAACTTGCCGAGCACGCGCGGGCGTTCCGGCGGCGCGAGGGCATAGAGGTGGTCCTTGACCTGGGGCTCGAGCAACGGGCGCTTTTCCTCGATCACCAGGATCTCGTCGAGGCCGCGGGCGAAGCCGCGAAGCCCCTCGCCTTCCAACGGCGAGGGCGCCGCCACCTTGTAAAGGCGAAGGCCGATCTCGGCGCCGAGCGCTTGATCGACGCCGAGGATGGCAAGCGCCTGGCGGACATCCGTATAGGTCTTGCCGACGGTGACGATGCCGAGCCGCGCGTTGGGCGGATCGAGGACCACACGGTCGAGCCCGTTGGCGCGGACGAAGGCCTTGGCGGCGTCGAGCTTGAAATGCAACAGCCGTTCCTCGGCGTCGTGGCGGCTATCGGGCCAGCGGATGTTGAGCCCCCCCGACGGCATCTCGAAATCAAGCGGCGTCACCGGCATCGCGCGGGCCGGATCGACGATGACGGAAGCCGTGCTTTCGGCGACGTCGGAATGGAGCTTGAAGCCGATCCAGCAGCCCGAGTAGCGCGACATCGCGATGCCCAACAGCCCGTAATCGAGGATCTCCTGGACGTCCGAGGGGTAGAGGATCGGCATGGTGGCGGCGGCGAAGGCCGGCTCGCTTTGGTGGACGATGGTGGACGACCGCCCGCCGGCGTCATCGCCGGCGATCGCCAGCACGCCACCATGTTCCGATGAGCCCGCCGCGTTGCCGTGGTTGAAGGCGTCGCCCGAACGGTCGACGCCGGGCCCCTTGCCGTACCACAGCGCGAACACCCCGTCATAGCGGGCGCCGTCGAACAGGTTGACCTGCTGGCTGCCCCAGACGGCGGTGGCGGCGAGCTCCTCGTTGACGCCCGGTTGGAAATGGATGTGGTGGCGTTTCAAGAAGTCCCCGGCCCGCCACAGCGCATGGTCGTAGTGGCCGAGCGGCGAGCCGCGATAGCCCGAGATGAACCCCGCCGTGTCGAGGCCGGCGGCAACGTCGCGCCGGCGCTGCATCAGCGGCAGGCGCACCAGGGCCTGGGTCGCGGAGATGAACACGCGGCCGGTCTCAAGGGCGTATTTGTCGTCGAGCGTCAGATCAAGCAGGGCCATGTGCGCCGTCCCGGTCTCTATGCCAAGTTCTAGTCCGAATCCGCCCCGCCCGCCAGTCCGCGCGAAGCGCCTCAGCCGAGCACCACCAGGGCGTCGACGGCGACGGGGCGGCCCTCGCCCTCACTGATGATCACCGGGTTGACGTCGATCTCCTTGATCCCGTCATGTTCCAGCGCCAGGCGGGCGAGGCCGCATAGCGCATCGCAAAGTGCCCCGCGGTCGACCGCCGCCATGCCGCGCACGGCGCCGAGGATGGCGGCTCCCCTGATCTCATCGAGCATGGCCTCGGCGTCGGCGCGCCCGAACGGCGCGACGCGGCAGGAGACGTCGTCGAGGATCTCGGTGAAGATGCCGCCGAGACCGAAGGTCACGCACGGCCCATAGAGCGGATCGCGCGTCATGCCGAGCAATAGCTCACGCCGCCCGGCGATCATCTCCTGGACCAGGATACCGCAACTCCCGCCGGCGCGGGCGGTAAGCTCGGCGAAGGCGCTGGCCACGCGCTCGTCATCGATGATGCCGATCTCGACCAGGCGCTTCTCGGTCTTATGGGTGATCCCGGGCCCGCACGCCTTCATCACCACCGGGTAGCCCAGCAAGCGGGCGGCCTTCACCGCGTCGGCGGGCGCGGTCACCAGCTCTTCCTTGGTCACCGCCACGCCATAGGCCTTGAGGAGGCGCTTGGAATCGAACTCGGATAAGGCCGTAAGCTTGCGCGCCAAGGCGTCCTTGATGATCGCTTCCGGGATGATCGCTTCCGGGATGATCGCTTCCGGGTTCATTCCGCCGCTTCCCGGGCGAAGCGCGAGAGGAACGTCCGGTAATCGTAAAGCCGCCTCATCGCCTTGACCACGCCCCGGACCGAGCGGAAAGTCGGCGTCCTCTTCGCCTGGAGCATGGGGAAGCCCTTGGACGCGAGGCCGGGCGGGCCGGCCCAGCCGACGATGACCGGCTTGCTCGCTTCCCTAGCGATGGTGCTGAATTCCTCGCCATAGACCGAGGCGCGGGGCTCGCCGACCATGGTGGCGAAAAGCATCACCCCGTCGATGGTATCGAGATCGAGCAGGGCGCGGGCGGCGTCGGAATAGGCCGAGACGCGTGAGCGCACCTGCTGGGTCAGGTCCACCGGGTTCCTGACCGAGCCGAAGGACGGCACGAATTCGCCGATCCTGGCCTTGGCCTCGGCGTCGAGCTCGGGGATCTCGAGGCCGAAACGGTGGCACTCATCCGCCGCGACGCCGTTTATGCCGCCCGAGGCGGAGACGATGCCGACCCGGTTGCCCCTCGGCAGCTTGTCTCCGATCCAACTGAACGCCGTCGCCGTCGGCAACAGCTCGGCCAGATCGTCGACGCGGATCAGCCCGTACTGCCGGCAGACGGCGTCGAACACCCTGTCCGAGCCGGCCAGCGCGCCGGTGTGCGAAGCGCAGGCCTCGGCGGCGATATCGGACAAGCCGACCTTGTAGACGACGATCGGTTTTCTCGCCCGTGCCGCCTTGGAAGCGGCGGCGAGGAACTTCGGCGCGTCGCCGACGCCTTCGAGAAAGAGGGCGAAGACCTTGGCGCGGTCGTCATCGATGAGATAATCGAGATAATCCGCCACCCCCAGATCGGCCTCGTTCCCCGTCGTCACCGAAAAGGCGAAACCGGAGCCCTCCTCCATGGCGCATCCCAGCATCGAGCCGCCGAGCGCCCCACTCTGGCCGATGAAGGCGATATCGCCGCCGGGGAACGGGTTCATGTCGCTGACCGAGGAGGTGCAGCACACCAGATTGTCGACGGCGTTGATGAAACCGTTGGTGTTGGGACCGCAAAGGCGCACACCGCCGGCCCTGGCGGCCCCAAGCAGGCGGTCCTGCAGCGCCCGATCCCCGGCCTCGGCGAAGCCGGCGGCGTAGACCACCGCCACCTTGACCCCCTTGGCGGCGCAGTCCGCCATGGCGTCCGGGCAAGCCTCGGCGCGGAGCACGATCAGCGCCAGATCCACCCCTTCCTCGATGTCGCGCACATTGGCGTAACAACGCCTGCCGGCCAACTCCTGGTAGCGTGGATTGACCGGAAAGATTGGGCCATCGAAGCCGTGATCGACGAGGTAGTTGAGCGCCGCCGCGCCGAGCTTGGCGCCGCCGGTCTCCGTCGTGCCCTTCGAGGCGCCGATGACCGCGACCGAGCGGGCATGGAACATGGCGTCAAGCATCGGTTCAACCCTTCTTGGAGCGCGCTTCGAGGGTCTCGACGAGGGCGGCGACGGCCTTGCGGCGGTCCTCGGTGTGATAGAGCATGCCCTGGAAGGCGGCCGACAGCTCGAGCAGGGATTCGAGGGATAAATGCTCGCTCTCGCGCAACAGCCGCTTGGACAGCCTCAGCGCATGGTGCGGGTTGGCGGCGATGCGCGCCGCCAGATCGCCGGCGTCCTCCATCAGCTTCTCCGCCGGCACCACCTTGGAGACCAGGCCGCACGCCAGGGCTTCCGCCACGTCGATGACATCGCCGGTGAACACCATCTCCGACGCCTTGGCCATGCCGACGGCGCGGGGCAGCCACCAGGCGCCGCCGTCGCCGGGCGCGATGCCGATCTTGACGAAGCTGGCGGCGAACTTGGCGTGAACCGAGGCGATGCGGATGTCGCACATGCAGACGAGGTCGCAGCCCACCCCGATGGCGGCGCCGTTGACCGCGCCGATCAGCGGCGCTTCGAGCTTGTGGAAGGCCAGCGGGATGCGCTGGATGCCGATCTTGAAGTTGTCGCGGACCTCGACCGAGGTGTCCGCCGAATGTCCCTTGCCGTCGCGCATGTCCTTGACGTTGCCGCCGGCGCAAAACGACTTGCCGGCGCCGGTGAGGATGACGGCGCCGACGGTCATGTCCCGGTTGATGCGGTCGCACACCTCCTCGAACTCGCCCGCCTGTTCCATGCCGGCGATGGCGTTGCGTATCTCGGGCCGGTTCATGGTCAGGGTGACGACGCCCTCATGCTGGTCGTAGATCAGGAAATCACTCATCGCTGGCTCCCGGTTCTCATCATCGATTGCCCCGACGGCGGTGCGCCTCGGGCGCGGACTTTCCTATTTCCGTAGCACGGACAGGCGGCAAAAAGAAATGGCGGAGTTTCCCTCGATTGTCCCTTATTCTGCCGTCATCGATGTTTCAAGGCCAGGGTGCAGGCCGAATTCGGCGCGCCCGATAAAATCATAAGGGAGTCAGGCGTTCGCCATGGGGACCATCCGCTTCGAACCTTGCACCCTGCCGCCCGCCGCCGAGGCGCTCAGGGCGGAAGTGCGCGAGTTCCTCACCGCGACGCTCGGCGATTATTCGGCCATCGAACGGGCCCAGTCCTGGACCGGCACCGATGCGGATTTCAGCCGCAAGGTCGGCGCGCGGGGCTGGATCGGCATGACCTGGCCCAAGGCTTATGGCGGCCATGAGCGCAGCGCGTTGGAGCGCTACGTCGTGCTCGAGGAAATGCTGGCGGCCGGCGCGCCGGTCGCCGCCCATTGGGTCGCCGACCGCCAGAGCGGCCCGTTGCTGCTGCGTTTCGGCACCGAGGATCAGCGAAAGCGCTTCCTTCCGCCGATCATTCGCGGCGAGTCCTATTTCTGCATCGGCATGAGCGAGCCGGACGTGGGCTCCGACCTCGCCTCGATCCGCGCCAAGGCCGAGAAGACGGACGGCGGCTGGATCGTCAACGGCACCAAGCTCTGGACCTCGAAGGCGCATTACGCCCATTTCATGATCGCGCTCATTCGCACGGGCCGGGACCCGGACGACAGGCACGCGGGCCTTTCCCAGTTCCTCATCGATATGGGCTCGTCGGGGATCACCGTGCGCCCCATCCGCAACCTCATCGGCGAGGAGCAGTTCAACGAGGTGGTGTTCGAGGACGTTTTCGTGCCCGACGACATGCTGATCGGCGCCGCCGGCGCCGGCTGGAGCCAGGTCACGGCGGAACTGGCGTTGGAGCGCAGCGGGCCGGATAGGTACCTGAGCAGCTACCGGTTACTCGTCGAGCTCATCCGCGAGATCGCCAAGGAGCCGACGGAACGCGCCACTATCGGCGTCGGCCGGCTGGTGGCGCGCCTGGCGACGCTCAGGCAAATGTCGATCTCGGTCGCCGGCATGATCGAGGCCGGCGCCTCCCCGGCGCTCGAAGGCGCGCTGGTCAAGGAGTTGGGCGGCGTGTTCGAGCAAGACATCCCGAGGATCGCCCACGATCTCATCGGCGCGGCGCCGTTGGCCGAAGGCGGCGGCGATTTCGATCGGGTCCTCGCCTATCTCACCCAGGCCTCGGTGGCGTTTTCGCTCCGCGGCGGCACGCGGGAAATCCTCCGCGCCATCATCGCCAGGGGGCTCGAACTTAGATGAACGAGCTTCAAATCATCCTGACCGAAACGTCGGCACGGCTGTTTGGCGAGCACGTCACCAAAGAGGTGCTGGAGGCGGCGGAAAAGGGCGCCTGGCCCGACGATCTGTGGGCGGCGGTGGAGGAAAACGGCCTGACCAAACCGCTGGTTCCCGACGCCCAAGGCGGCGCCGGGGCGGGCTGGGCCGAGGCCTTCGTCATCCTTCACGCGGCGGGAAGCTTCGCGGCGCCGATCCCCTTGGCCGAGACCATCATCGCCGGCCGGCTGCTTTCGCTCGCCGGCATCGATACACCGCCCGGCCCCTTGAGCGTCGCGCCGGTGGGTAAGGCCGAGACCTTGCGCCTGGAGGCCAAGGGCGGCGGGCGTATCGGCGGCGCCGCGTCGGCCGTGCCCTGGGGCGGCAAGGTGGAGCACGTCGCCGTTTTGGCCGAGAAAGAGGGGGAATTGCACGTCGCGCTGATCGCCCGGGACGCCTATATCGCAGAGGGGGACAGGAACATCGCCGGGGAGGCGCGCGACAGGATCATATTCGACGACTCACCGGTCGTCGCCGCCGCGCCGGCGGGCGACGGCATCACCAGGGAGGCCATATGGCTGATGGGGGCGTTGGCGCGCGTCGCCCAGATGGCCGGCGGCATCGGGCGCATCCTCGCCGAATCGGTGCGCTACGCCAACCACCGGGAGCAGTTCGGCCGTCCCATCGCCCGGTTCCAGGCGATCCAGCACCAGTTGGCCGTGCTCGCCTCCCACGCGGCGGCGGCGGACATGGCGGCCGAGAGCGCCGCCCTTGCTCTTGATGCGGGGGACGCGGCGTTCGAGATCGCCTGCGCCAAGGTCGTTACCGGCGAAGCGGCGGGGCTCGGCGCGGCCATCGCCCATCAGGTCCACGGCGCCATCGGCTTCACCTACGAGCACGCGCTTCATTTCATCACCCGGCGGCTGTGGTCGTGGCGGGCCGAGTTCGGGGCCGAGAACGCCTGGGCGGAACGCATCGGACGAGACGTCGCGGCGCGCGGCGCCGATGCCCTCTGGTCCGACTTGACGGCACGCCAGGCAGGGTAATTAAGGTGGAGTTAAGGTGGGAATTAAGGTGACAGCTTCACTAGCACCATGCAATTAAGGGGACACCATACTTAATTATCCCACCGGCCGTTCGGAGAACATGGAATTAAGGATGGTGTCCCCTTAATTACATGAAACCCCTCCGGTCAAATAGGCCGAGAATGCCCAGCCGGACCGGGGCGGTTCAAGTCGGTGACACAAGATAATCTCGAAAAACACCGTGATTATAATACATTATCCCAAACATGCCCTAAGTTAACCGGACACTAGTGATGGTGTCCCCTTAATTACAGGCAGGGTAATCAGGGAGGCAAGAGATGGCGAAGGCGACATTCGGGGCGGGCTGTTTCTGGGGCATCGAGGCCCGGTTCCGCCAGCTCGAGGGGGTGACATCGGCCACCGTCGGCTATAGCGGCGGCGCTTTGGTGAACCCGACCTATGAGGACGTCTGTTCAGGCCAGACCGGCCACGCCGAGGCGGTCGAGGTGATCTTCGACCCCGAAACGGTCTCCTATGACGCCCTCCTCGACGTCTTCTGGTCGCTCCACGACCCGACGACCCTGAACCGCCAGGGGCCGGACGTCGGCAGCCAGTACCGCTCGGCGATCTTCACCCACGATCCGGAACAAGACTCGACCGCCCGGGCGTCGAAGGAGCGGTTGCAAAACACCATCGGACCCGGCCGCGAGATCGTCACCGAGATCGCCCCGGCAACGACGTTCTACCGGGCCGAGGACTACCACCAGCAGTATCTCGAGAAGGACCGCGGCCGGCGGCGCTTGTTCTAGGCGTTCGCTTGCGGGCCGGTCCCTAGATCAGCAGCCGGTCATGCGGGTGGCGATGGTGCCGGCGACGATCGACTCGATCCCCAGCGCCACGATCTCGCCCTTTCGTTCGGGCGCCATGGCGCCGATGCCGCCGATGATGATGCCCAAACCGCCGAAATTGGCGAAACCGCAGAGCGCGTAGACCATGATCGCCGGGCTCTTGCCGGTCAGCGTGCCTTGGGGCAGGGCGGCAAAATCGAGATAGGCGACGAGCTCGTTCAGCACGCATTTAATTGGGGACAGCTTCAATTGGGGACAGTATATTTTTTCAATGGCCGGGAACCGATCTCCAATTAACCAAAAATATATGAAAACTATATACTGTCCCCAATTAAACCCTGATCGCCACCCAGGAAAAGATCGTCGAGCCGAGCCGCGCCTTCCCGATCGAGAAGATCGCTGAGTGAGCCCCGACGGGGCCGCCAGGCAAGCACCGTCAGGAGACGGGCGGCGCCGAGACCGGCGCTTGCAACGTTGGCCGCGGTGGGCCATCCTTAATTCGGAGGTTACGAGCCAATCCGCTGCCGTGAACGAAAGAAGTACATCGAGTTTCCTCGACCGCACGTTGAAGAATCTGCGCGCCACTTGGCGGGAGATCGCCGGATCGCCGTCGGCGCCCGCCGATGGGGAATTGCGTCCGGACCTGCCGGACGAGGACGCCGATAAACTGCGCGCGCAGATGCGGGAGTGCCTCGAGGCCCGCGGCGGCGAGGTCTCGGCGCGGGCGCGCGCGGCGGCACTGGGCCGGGCCTATCTCGAGCTCAACGACACCGGCCGGAACCGCTTCCTTCACATCCTGGCCAAAGATTTCGCGACCGACGGCGCGGCGGTGGACGCCGCCGTGGAAAAACTGCGCGAGGCCGGGGACGGCGATGGACGGGCCGCCGCCGAACGGGCACTCAGCGCCGTCCTCGAAGCGCCGCGTATTCGGCTCTTAACCCAGTTCAACGCTCTTCCCGAAGGGATCAAGTTCCTCGTCGACATGCGCGCGGACCTTCTGGCGGTGGCGGAGAAGGACGGGGCGTTGCCGGGACTCGAGGAGGATCTGAAGGGGCTTTTGGCCTCGTGGTTCGACATCGGCTTCCTGGAATTGCGCCACATCACCTGGGACGCCCCGGCGACGCTCCTCGAAAAGCTCATCGCCTATGAGGCGGTGCACGCGATCAGGAGTTGGGACGACCTCAAGCACCGGCTCGACTCGGACCGCAGCTGCGTCGCCTATTTCCACCCCCGCATGCCCGACGAGCCGCTGATCTTCCTCGGAGTCGCCCTGGTCAACGGCATGGCCGACAACATCCAGACCCTGCTGGATGAGACCGCGCCGGTCCAGGACCCGAAAGCGGCGGACACCGCCATCTTCTATTCCATCTCGAGCGCCCAGAAAGGCCTCGCCGGGATCTCGTTCGGTAATTTCCTGATCAAGCGGGTGGTCGACATACTGGCGGGCGAGTTCAAGGGCTTGAAGACCTTCGCCACGCTATCACCGGCGCCGGGCTTTCGCGCCTGGCTCGATGCGGCGATTGAGGACGGCGCGGACGAGTTGCTAACGGCCACCGAGATCAGGGCCCTCGAACGCCTTGCGGTTGACGGCAATGGGGCGCAAAAGCTCGCCGCGCTGCTCGCGGTGCCCGGCTGGCACGAAGACGCGGTCATGGCCAAGGCCGCGCGCGGAGCCTTGATGCGGCTCTGCGCCCATTATCTCGTCAAGGAAAAACGCGGCGACGGACGGGCGCTCGACCCGGTAGCCCATTTCCACTTCTCCAACGGCGCCAGGATCGAGCGCCTCAACTGGCTCGCCGATAGCTCGGCCAAGGGCCTCGAGCAGTCGGCGGGGATCATGATCAATTACCTTTACGATCTGAACAAGATCGAAGACAGCCATGAGGTCTACTCCGAAGCCGGCGAGGTGACGCTGGCGCCCGCGGTCAAGTCCCTGTTGAAGGGCTAGCCGGAATATGCCCTTCGCGCAGCCCGCCTCAGTGCTTGCGCGATTGGACGACGAGGCCGGAGATCGTCTCCTCGCCCAGCGCCTTGCAGGCTTCCAGCCGGTGCAGCCCGGAAACCAGCACGTAGCGGGCGCCGTCGGGGCGCACCAGGATCGGCGCCTTCAAGCCGCCGACCTCGAGTATGTTCTCGGCGAGTTCGTCGACGGCTTTTTGGTCCACCGTCCGCCGGCGGTGTTTCGCCGGGATGTAGATGTCGTCGATCAAGATGTCGATGGGCTCCATCGCCGCCCTCCGGCGCTCATTCTAGCACGCCTTCCGCCGTTTTCACCCGGTCGCGCAAAGACCGGGCCGGCGGAGACCCCACGCCGCCCTATCCCTTGGCCCCGGTCCGGCGCCCGAGATAGGCGGGCAGGGCGATGCCGGGCGCGAGGCTCGGGTCGGGCACGGGTTCGCCCAAACTCTCGGTAACCGGCACCACGCCGGCCCAGACCGGATGTGCGTAATCCGCCTCGTCATCGGCAGGCGGGCCGGCGCGCACCTTGGCCGACGCCTCGTCGAGCTTCAGCGCCACGATGCCGGTGGCGGCGATCTCCTTCCCGGTCGGCGGGCGCAACTCGTCCCAGCGCCCCGGCGCGATCCGTTCCATGAAGGCGCGCATGGCCGCGAGCTTCGCCCGCCGGCCCTCGATGGGCGCCGCTTGGCCGAAGATCACCACCGAGCGGTAGTTCATCGAGTGGTGGAAGCCCGAGCGCGCTAATACCAACCCGTCGAGCAGGGTAATGGTGACGCAGATATCGGCGCCGGCGGCCATGGCCTCGATCAGGCGGGAAACGCGCGAGCCGTGCATGTAGAGCCTGTCGCCTTGGCGCCAGTGCGCCGTCGGGATGACGACGGGTCTCTCGTTTACGACGATGCCGACGTGGCAGTAAAGCGCCTCGTCTATGATCGCGTGGACGGTCTCGCGGTCGTACCGGCCGCGGTCCGGTTTCCTGGCGATCTTGGTCCTTTCGGTCTTCTCGAACATGGCTGCGGCGGGGCGCGGTTGAGGGGAAACAGGGCGGGGAGTGTACCGTTATCGCCGTCCCGATGCAGGGCAAATGTCTAGAGCACTATCCGGAAGCGACGGATCGGCTCAGGCGAGCGGCCAGGGCAGGGTCACGAAATCCTGCAGCAGCCCTTCCGGGTATACCAGCGTCAAAAAATGCGACAACACGCCAAGCAGCATCACCAGGACGGCGGCGCCCAAGGCGCAGGCCCAATGGGGCGAGCGGGCCTTGACGCGCATGAAAGTGTAGATGAACGTCGCCACGGCGAGCACGAAGCCGATCAGTGCCGCTACCCCCATCAGGCCGAGGAGCCACCCCAGGTAATGCTCGTTGCTATGGCGCTCGACCCCGGTGCCGAACTCGTCGCGCTCTGAGTCGTAGAACACCGTCGAGGGCTTTTTCGAGCGCAGCATCTCGATACCGAGCGGGACCAGGAAGGCGAGCGAGAGGAGGCTGACGGTCAGCGGATAGAACGCCGTCAGGTACTGCCAGCGCAGCCCGTCGGCCAGCACGGTGAGGGTGAAGGCGACGACCGCAAAAAAGAAGATGAGCTGCGGCCAGCGGGTGAGGTGCGAGTGGACGCCGTCTTCCGTGAGGGCCGCCGTTTGCGGCTTGTAGCGGACGGCGGCATAGATCGAGAACACCGTCAGCAACACCAGCGCAATGACGATGGGGCGCTCGAGGAACTTGAAGCCGTAGATCGTCGCCGTGTGGTAGATCTCGTTCTCCACCCGGGTCGACAGCACGTAGCCGATCAACAGCGCCGGGCGCGGCCAGCCGAAGCGTTTCATGTAGACGCCAAGCGCGCCGAGGAGGAAGAGCGCGATCAGATCGCCCCAGTCCCGCGTCGCCTGGAAGGCGGCGAAGAAGATGATGCCGAACATGAAGGGCGCGATCAGGGTGTAGCGGATGGTCGTCAGCTTGGCGATATGCTGGGCCAGCAGCAGGCAGGTCCCGGCGCCGAAGATGTTGGCCAGCGCCACCGACCAGATCATCAGGTAGATGAGGTCCAGATCATCCCGGATCATACTCAGGCCGGGCTCGATGCCGATCAGGATGAAGCCGCCAAGCAGCAACGCCATGGAACCCGAGCCGGGGATGCCGAACAGGATGGTCGGTATCAGCGCCCCGCCCTCCTTGGCGTTATTCGCCGCTTCGGGCGCGATGACGCCGCGGATATCGCCCTTGCCGAATTGGCTGCGATCCTTTGACGTCTGGATGACGTGCGAGTATGCGATCCAGTCGATCACGGTGCCGCCGAGGCCGGGCAGCGCCCCGACGATGCAGCCGATACAGGCGCAGCGGACGACGATGAACCAGTGCTTGAAGGTGTCCTTGAGGCCCTGCACCCAGCCGGTGCCTAGCACGCCGGACTCCGAGATGGTGAACTGCCGACGCAACAGGTCGACGATTTCGGGGATCGCAAACATGCCCAGCCCGACGATCACCAGGGGCAGGTTGTCGATCAGGTACTCGGTGCCGAAGGTCAGACGTTCCACCCCGGTGATGGGGGCCGATCCGAAGATGCCCAGCATCAGGCCCATGCCGCAGGCGGCGAGGCCCTTGGCGGGGTGGCCGCCGGTCAGCATGCCGACCATGGTGAGGGCAAGGATGATGAGCATCATCTGCTCGCCGAACCCCATGGCGAGGATGATCGGCTCGGCGACGATGATCGCCCCGGTCAGCACGACGGCGCCGAAGACGCCGCCGAACAGCGAGGCGGAAAAGGCGGCGCCCAAGGCGCGGGCGGCCTGGCCCTGTTTGGACAAGGGGAATCCGTCGACGATGGTCGCTTGCGAACTCGCCGTCCCGGGGATGCCCATGAGAACCGAGGGAAAGGTGTCAGAGGTGGCGGTCACCGACTGCAGCCCGATCATCATCGCCAAGGCATATCCCGGCTCCATGCCGAAGACGAACGGCAACAACAGCGCCAGCCCGGCGGTGCCGCCGAGGCCGGGAAGGATGCCAACGATCAGTCCGAGGAAGACGCCGAAGCCGAGATAGAGCATGTGCATCGGGCTCAGCAGTGTGCTCAGCGCGCCGAGAAAGACTTCTAATATGGCACCGCCCTCCGGAAAATATTTTCAAAAAAATGGCCGGCGCGGATGATGCGCCGGCCATTGGGTCGCGAGATCAAAGGGTCACGTTGAACTTGTTGCTGATCCAGGCCTTGAGCCACTCCTTGACCTTGGGTTTCATGTCGGTGGCGTTCTTGTAGACCTTGGCGGCGTCATCGCCGAACTGGGGCGGGTAGTTGCCGAGGATCTTGAGGGCCCGATTCTTGAAGTCCTTGTCCTGGTAAATATTCTTGACCGTCTTGATCCAGGCGTCGCGGACATCGTCCGGCGTTCCCCGCGGCAGGACCATGCCCTTCGACGCCGAGACCCCCATGTTGGCGAAGTTCTTCCAGGCCTCGAACGACGGGCCCGAAGGCATCTTGCCGTAGAGCTTCTGGTAGGCCTCGAGCACGGTCGGCATGTCGGGGTACTCCGAGCTCTTGACGATCGTGCCGTCGGGCAACGGATAGCCCAGCGTCATCAACGGGACGGCCTCGCCCTTCTTGACGTAATCCTTGACCTTCTTGTTGTAGGCGCTGGCGGAATCGTAGTTGATGTGAATCTCGCCGCGGCGCAGCGCCTTGCGCTGCTTGCCCGAGCTCAGCCCGAAGACGGTCTTGACCTCGATCCCCAGCATCTCGAAGGTGATCAGCGCGCGAAGCTCGGCCGAGGTCGGGTTCTTGGCGCCGAATATCAGGCCCTTGAACTTCCTCAGCGCCTTGATGTCGGCGACGATGTCCTTGCCCTTGACCCCGGTTTCGGGCCGCACGTAGAAGACGGTGTCCTGCGGCGTCGAGAACACCGGCCGCCACTTCAAGACATCGTACTTGATCTTCTTGCCGCCGATCACGTAGGCGACCAGGGTCGAGGTCGAGATCACCATGACGGTGGTGCCGTCCTTCTTGGCGCGGCGCTCGAAGTCGTTGGCACCCTTCACCGAGCCGCCGCCCGGCTTGTTGCGGACGATCACCGTCGGGTTGCCGGGCAGGTACTTCTTGAGATAGGGCTGGAAAAGCCGGGCAATGGTGTCGGCCCCGCCGCCCTCCTTGAAGGGCACCAGGATGGTGATCTTCTTGCCCGAGTACTCGACCGCGGAGGCGGTCGAGGGCACAAGATACGCACTGGCCGCGAAGGCAACCGCCGCCAGTACGCCGAACAGTCTAGTATGTCGTAACAACATGCGCGTAACTCCCTGATTGTTGGGTTGAAAAACACCCCGCGGAGGCTTGTTCGCCGACGGCGTCTGATCCTTCGGCGCCTCGCCGGGCGCTTATACCAAGCCGATACTGAAAGGCGATGTGGTGAACCTCCCATCCACGTTCTTTTTCGTCGGCGCCGGCCCGCCTGTGCGGCCGAAGCCGCTTCGGCGTCGCGAAGGCCCGCCGGGGCCAACGTAACCGCCAATTGCCCGCCTGCTTCCCCCGGAAAGGGCGGGCCAAGGCTAGGCTAGGCGCAACTATACACCAAAAAGCAGGCCCCAGCCCCTTTTAAAAGTGCGCCAAGATTGCCAATAATTCCCGACTTTTGCAAGGCGGGGCCGCCGAGCCCCGGTTTCCGGGGCTTAATGGCCCGAATAAGAGCCGGTCCCCGGGTCCGGCAGTGCATTTCCCGGCCATCTGGCGTTTTCGGCCCTATGATAGCCCCGACCCATGACCCGCCAACGACACCGCCAACAACAAGGAAGAAGAGGAAGACCATGGCCCGGCCGACCCTCACCCTCGCAACCTGGGACTACGACCGGGTAATGCCCGTGCTCGACGGCCGCGTCGAAGTCGAGGGCTTCGACGTCGCGCCCGTAGTGCTCGAACCCAGCGCGCTCTTCCCCCGGACCCTGCGCCAGGCGGCTTTCGACGTCTCCGAGCTCTCGTTCTCGAGCTATCTCTTCCAGACCGCGCGCGGCGATTGCCAATATGTCGCCATCCCGGTGTTCCCCTCCCGCGCCTTCCGCCACGGCTCGATCTATGTCCGCGCCGACGCCGGCATCGAGGAACCCAAGGACCTGGAAGGCAGGCTGATCGGCATCCCCGAATACCAGATGACCCAGGTGGTCTATGTCCGCGGTTTCCTCGCCGATGAGTACGGCGTCGATTTCCACCAGCTCCGTTACCGCCGGGGCGCCACCAACTTCGCCGGGCTGAAGGAGCGCCTGCCGCTCGACCTGCCGGACAGTATCGATATCGAGCCGATCCCCGCGGACAAGAGCACCAACGACCTGATCACGGCGGGCGAGCTCGACGCCATCATCGCCCCCCAGCCGCCCCAAGCTTTCGTCGATGGCGATCCGCGCGTGCGTCAGCTCTTCGCGGATGTCGTCGCGGCCGAGCGGGCGTATTACCAGAAGACCGGCATCTTCCCGATCATGCACATACTCGTGGTGCGGAAATCCCTGGTCGAGGAGCACCCGGCCCTGGCGCCGGCCCTGTTCCGCGCCTTCATCGAAGCCAAGAAGCTGGCGATGGCGGAGCTCGACGCCATCGCCGAGGCCTCGGCCAACAAGATCACCCTCCCCTGGTTCGCCGCCGAGCTCGCCGCCACCAAGGCGCTGATGGGCAAGGATTTCTGGAGCTACGGCGTGGCCGAGAACGCCAAAGAGCTATCCGACATGTGCCGCTATTCCCACGAGCAGCACCTGTCCGCGCGGCTGTTGACGGTTGGTGAGCTGTTCGTTGCCGAGACGGTGGAGATGGATGGGGGGTGATGGGGGGGCGCCCCCCCGTCCGCCCACCCCCCGCTCATACCCAGCGCCGCACGGTCGCCTTGTAGCGCCGGTAGGCGTCGGCGAACTTTCGCTCCAGGTAGCGTTCCTCGCGGATGATGACGCCGTAATGCAACACCACCATTAGCGGGACGAGAAGCGCCAGGGTCCAGGGACCGTCGGCGGCGATGGCGATGCCGGCGTAAACGAGGCTCAGCGCCAGATAGATGGGATTGCGCGAATAGCGGTACGGGCCTTCGGCGATCAGCGCCGTCGACGGTTCATGGGGCTTGAAGCTGGTGTCGTGGCGGCGGAACTGGTGGATGGCGGCGAAGCCGAGCGCCAGGCCAAGGGCGATGGCGGCGGTGCCGGCGGCGTATCGCGGGCCCTGGGGCAGCACCGCCACCGGCCACAGGGCATCGGCGCCGAAGCCAATCGACAGGAAGGCGAGATAGATGACGGGCGGCGGCGCGATCACCCCGGCGGTGTCCTTGCCGCCGTTATCGGGGCCGCCGTTATCGGGGCCGCCGTTATCCGCCCCGCCGCTGTTCATGTCCCATGCCGGGGGTTGAGGAACAGTTGGTTGCGCGCGCCCTCCCGGTTGAAATCATCCGCCGCGCGAAAGCCCAACGCCTCGAGCGCCGCCGCCACCGCGCCGGCCTCCCCATCTCCGCCCCGGTCCTCGATCTCCACCATCACCGTCTTGGCGCCGGCCAATGTCGCGCGCCCGCCGCGGATGATCTTGGCCTCGTTGCCGTCGACGTCGAGCTTGACGTGATCGGGCGGCGGTGGGTCGAAGATGCGGCGGAAATCATCGATGGTGAAGCCGAGGCAGGCTTGAGAGAAGGCCGGCGTCATCTTCCCCCTGGCGGTCTCGGGCCGCCCGAAGGCGTGCATCGAATGGCCGGCGCCGGTGTGCATCATGTGCAGAACATCGAGGCCGGTGGTCTCATCGAACGCCAGGCAATAGGCGGCGATGCGATCTTCCATGGCGTTCAACTCGACGTTCCGCATCAGCGCGGCGTAGCTCCCGGCGCCGGGCTCGAAGGCCAGCACCCGGATGCCCGGCCCCAGCGCGGCGTAAAGGGCGTAGAGGCCGATATTGGCGCCGATGTCCCACATCACCTCGCCGTCTCGGATAAATTCGTCGATCCAGGCGACGGTTTCGGGCTCGTCCGTCGGGAAGTTCAAGGGGTCGAGCAAGGCCCTCGCCGTCGGTGAGCAAAAGGCCAGATCCCCTTTCGCCGTCGGGACCGTGCGGACCTGTTGCAGCCTTTCCGACGCCAGCGCCAGGGCCACCGCCCGGCGACCAGGCTTCATCAAGGCGGTGGCGAGGCCGGCGAACCGGCCGATCATCCCGGCGATGGTCTTGCTCATAACCCGCGCCCCTCAGGCCCTGGCGGCGATGAGCTTGATGCCGGGCTTGAAGGCGAGCCGGCGGCGCAGGATGCGAAAGCCGTGCCTCTCCAGGAAACCAACGAGGGCCCGGGGGTTGAAGTAGACGCAATGGGACGGCGGCTTGAAGCCGTCCCAGCTGGTGAGGTCGCGGGGCCGGCGCCAGTGGCCGATGTCGGGCGTCGTGAGGTAAAGGACGGCGCCCGGCTCCATCACCCGGCGGATGGCGATGATGAAGGCGTTGATGTCGGGCGAATGTTCGATCACTTCCGAGCAGTAGACCGCGGCGAAGGTAAGGCCGCCCGGCTCGAACGCCTCCATGAAGGTCTGGTGATAGCTGTTCCGCGGATAGTGCTCCCTGGCATAGGCGACCGACGGCGGGTGGGGCTCGACGCCGTGGGAATCGAAGCCCAACTCGCGCATGGCCTCGGTCATGAAGCCGGCGTTGGCGCCGACATCGAGGAACCGGCCCGGGCCTTGGGCGTAGCGGGCAAGGGCCCGGGCGCGGCGGCGCAACCGGCGCATCTTCGACGCCGCCTTGGCGTGCACCAAGGCGAGGCCGCACTCATCGGGTTCGATATAGGTGGCTTCGAGCACCGCGCCTGAGGGCATCTCGGCCATGAAGACCAGCCGGCAGGATCCGCATTCGAGTAGCTCCATGCCCCGGTGGGTGATGAAATGACGGGCGCCCGTGGCCTCGCAGGCGGGACAGATGGAGGGAGCCGCCATCAACCGCGTCCCTCGGTTGGCGGGGCGCCAGGCGGCGGCGCTTCTTTGATGATCGAAAGTTCATGACGGGTGTGTCCCACCGTCTATCGCGGTTGCCTGGCTATCGCGGTTGCCTGGCTATCGCGGTTGCCTGGCTATCGCGCATTCCTGGCCGCCGGGTGACGCGCGCGCACCTTAATAGCATCCGGGGTCCGGTGGCGTCACCGCGATTGGCGCGCCGATCAGGGCCTGATCACGCCGGTGCCGTCGATAAGCTCAACCTCGGTGCCGTACCCGGCCGATATCCGCTTGATGCGCTCGAGCACCCGCGCCGCGACCTCGCCCCTGGCCAGCATCGGGCGGCCCCTTTGCGGGCGCGGCCTGCCAAAGCCCTGATCGATCGGGTGAAGCGTGATCTCGATGAGCTTGCGCCCCTCGAACCGGCACCTGGCGACGATGTTCTCCCAGAACCCGGAATGGGCGGCGTGACCCTTCTTGCCGCCGGCCGAACGGGCGTCGAGGAAGTCCGCCGGCGTCGCTTCCGGGCCGAGATCGAAGCGCTGATAGGCGTCCGACGGGAAATGCTCGACGGTCTCGTTCTCGAAGATGAAGTTGCCGAGGCTGTAGAGGATCGGCCGCCCCTTATAGATTTCGACGCCGAAGGGGATGTGGGGGCCATGGCCGACGAAGATGTCGGCGCCGGCGTCGATGGCGGCGCGGGCGAAGGTGATGATGAACTCGGCGGGCTCCTCGATCTCGGTCCGGGTCTTCGCCGCCATCAGGCTCTTGGCGCCGAACTCGTGGTAATGGAGCGACGCCACCACCCAGTCCGCCTGGCGCCGGGCCTCGGCGATCCATTTGAGGTTCTCGGCCATGTCGGTCTCGTCGGGCCGGGTGGAAATGGTGAAACCGTTGCCCTTGACGAAGCGCTGGCCGAGGAACCGCAACTCGTCCTCGTCCTCTTCCGGCGGGACTTCCTTGTCGGAGTAGAAATGGCCGCGATTGCGCTGACGCGCCCGGTCGAAACCGAGCCCGGCGCCGAGACGGCGAAGCTCGGCGAAGGATTGGGGGTCGGCGCCATAGGTGGTCTCGGACGCCAGGGAATTGACGCCGGGGCGCCCCCCCATGTCGGGGCGCTGTTCGCCGGCCTTGTTCCATGGCCGATAGGTCGCGGTCGCGGCGATCAGCGCGACGCGGCCCTTGGGCGTGTCGAGATAGCCGGGCGCCCGGGCCAGGGCCAAATTCGCCCCGGTGCCGGCATGGGCGATGCCGGCCTCGTCGAGATGACGGATGGTCGCCAACACCCCGCCCTCGCCGTAATCGAAGGCGTGGTTGTTGGCGCACGATACGATGCCGAGGCCCAGCCATTTGAGATCCTCGAGCAGCGCCGGGCGCGTCGTCATGTAGGTGCCCTGGGTGATCCCCGGCGTCCCCTCGTCCCAGTCGCGCACCGACCCCTCGAGGTTGGCGAAGGCGCAATCGGCGCCCCGGATGATGTCCCTCAGCCGCGTGAATTCCTCCTCGCCATAGACCGCAAGCCGACGCGTCAACATGATGTCGCCGCTAAGCGCGATGGTCAGATCGCCGGATTCGGACTCATAGGTCATCGCCTAGATCGCGTACTTCTTGATCTTCGCCATATCGAGGGCGACGCCGAAACCGGGCGCATCGGTCGCCGTGATCATGCCGTCCACCAACGGGAAGTCGCCGGCGGAAACATCGTCCGCCAGCTTCTCGAAGAAATGCATCTCGGTCGGCCAGGGGTGGAGCCACGGTATCGCCGTGTGCAGATGGATGCGCGACATCGTGCCGATGGGCGATTCCGATCCGGTGCCGATGACCACCGGTAACCCGGCGGCCTCGCAGACGGCGATGATCTTGAGCGATTCCGTGATCCCGGTCCGCCTAGGCTTGACGCTGACGGCGCCGACGGCGTGGATCGATACCAGATGGTTCACCGCCTCCAGGCTCTCGCAGGTCTGATCGCCCAGCAGGGCGACGGGAAGGGCCGCCGCCATCATCGCCATGCGCCTTGGGTCGGGGAACTTGCAGGGCTCCTCGATGAAACTGATGTTATATTCATCCAAACGCCCGAGGATGGTCCTGGCCTCGGTCTCGAGATAGGAGCCGTTGGCGTCGACATAGATTATGATGTCGTCGCCGAGCGCCTTGCGCACCTCGCGCACCATGACGATGTCGTCCACCGAACGCTTCCAGGTCTTGAGCTTCATCGCCTTGAAGCCGCGTTCGGTGACCATGCGGCAGGCCTGCTCGACCATCGCTTCGGTGGTGTTGCCGTGCGCGATCCAGGTCAGCGGCACCGGCTTGACCGGACCGCCGCCAAGGAGCCGCCAGACCGGCTGGCCCATGAGCTTGCCCTTGAGGTCCCAAAGGGCGACGTCGATCAGCGCCTTGGCCGACCGGCAGCCCTTGATCCGCCCGATTTCGGCGAGGATATGGTTATGCGCCAGCGGATCGGCGCCCTCGAGCAGGGGCGCGAAGAAGGTGTCGATGTCATAAGCCAGCGCCCGGGCGTCCTCGCCGTTCTGGCGTAGCCGCGCCACCGATTCGGAGATGCCCTCGGCGCCGTCATCGGTGGTCAGCCTCAAGATGACGTATTGCCCCTTGGATTCACTGACCGCGCGGAAATTGACTTGGCCGCGATAGGGCAACTCGATGCAGAAAGCTTCGACCTTGGCGATCTTGTCGACGATGCTCTTACCTTCCAGGTCCGGGGTGATCCCCGCCTGGACGACTGTTTCAGTCATTGCCATGACCCTCCCTTGATAAAACTAGTCCTCATCGGGCACCTGCCGGCCGCGCGTCAAGCGTTCCAGCCCCAGGAGGCCAAACACCAGGACCAGTTGGATGACCGCGATCACCGCCAGCGTGGTGGTAATGCCTTCCTCGTAATAATACAGCATCGCCACCGTCAGGGTCTCCGTCCCGCCGCGGTAGAGAAGAAGGGGGATGGTGAGGTCGCGGGCGGAGAGCGCGAAGACGATGACGAAGGAGGCGAATATTCCCTTGCGCAGCAGCGGAACGATGATCAGGCGCATGGTCGCGAGCCACGATCCGCCATGGACGCGCGACGATTCCTCGAGCTCGGGGCTGACCTGGCGGATCGCCGCCTGCATCGTCGCCGCGCCCAGCGGCAGGCCCTTGACGATGAAGCCCAGGATGATCACCAGCGCCGTGCCGTAGAGGTTGAAGGGCTCCGGCGGCAGCGCCCATGCCCACAGGAACGCCAGCCCCAGCACGATCCCCGGCAAAGTCCAGGGCGTCCATGCCAGGAGCTCGAGCATGGGGCCGAGCCAGTGCCGGGTGCGCACCCGGATATAACCGATGAGCCCGCCGATGACCACCGTCGCCGTCGCCGCCGCGGTCGAGAACAAGATGGTGTTCTTCAACCCCGACATGGCGAGCTCGTCGTCGAGCACGGCCGCCCAGTTCTCCAGCGTCAGGTGATCGAGCTTGTAGACGCCGAAGATCTTGAAGAACGAGGCGGCGACGATCTGGGTCAGCGGAATGACGGTGGCGAGCAGGAAGTAGACGGCGAATATGGCGAAAATCCCCCAGGCCACCGGCCTGGGAAGCTTGAACCGGTTGGGTTTGTAGCCCTTGCCGCTGATCACCGTGAACTGGCGCGAGCCGAGCTTTTTCCACTGCAGGAAGACCAAAGAGAAGGTGATGAGGATGAGGATCACCGAGAGCGCCGTGGCGGCGTTGTATTGCGGCGGATGGCGGAAGTTCAGCATCCGGTAAATCTCGTTGGCGAAGACATAGACGCCGCCGGGATTGCCGAACAGAAGCGGGTTCTCGAAACTATCCAGCCCGCTGGCGAAAACCAGGATGGAAACACCGATGATGGCCGGCGAAAGCATCGGGAAGGTGATGGTGAATACGGTGCGGTACTTGCTCGCGCCAAGCGTCACCGAGGCTTCCTCGTAGGATGAATCCATGGTGTGGAAGAACGCCGCCAGCATCAGGAACATGAAGGCGATGGTGGAAAGCGATGAGTGGAAGATCAGCCCGAACCAGCCATAGAGGTCGATCACCGGCCCCTTGACGCCGAAGAGATAGGTGGCGAACTGGTTGATCAGGCCGTTCTGGGGATTGCCCAGCATCAGCCACGAGATGCCGGTCAGAAGATCGGGGGTGAAGAAGGGGATGGGGATCAATATCGTCATGGTGCGGCGGAAAGGCACGTCGGTACGCGCCACCGCCCAGGCGAATAGCAGGGAGAAAACGAGACCGATGGCGAGGCGGGCGGAGGCGAAAATGATGCTGTTGACGAGGATCGGAATGAGATCGAAAGCCGCCAGCCAGCCCCGGTAACCTTCCAGGGTGAAGTTGCCCCACCGTCCCGGCTGGCCGCTGAAGACGCTGGCGGTGAACAATACGCCCACCGGATAGAGCACCAGGATGACCATGACGGCGGTGAGAAGATAGTAAAAGACCACCGGAGGCACGCGGAACGGGACCACGGCGCGGAGATCGAAGCGGTCCGCCGCCATATCCGCGCCCAACCCGTCCGGGCTGGATCTCGGAACCGTACTCATGCGTAGAGGAACATGTCCTTGCCGGCGATGATCAGCTCGACCTCCGCCCCCTCGGCCCATTGCTCATCGAGGCCGGCGGTGACGCGCAGGTCCATGCCCTCGTTGATGGCCACCAGATACTCGTAGTGATCGCCGACATAGGTGCGGGCGCGGACCTTGCCCCGAAGGGCGTGCATGGCCTCGCCGGCCGCCGTTTCGGCGCCCGGCGCCGCGATCCTGATCTTTTCCGGGCGGATGAACAGGCAGTGGGCGCCGTCGCCGGAATTCGTCCTTATGGCCTCCTTGCCGAGACGCAGCGTCTGGGTGCCGTTGAAGCCCGGCAGCAGGACCGCGAACCCGCCGCCGTCGAGCGCCTCGGGCTTGCCGTCGAGGTCCAACAGGTTGGCCTTGCCCATGAATTCGGCGACGAACCGGGTCGCCGGACATTCGTAGACCTCCCTCGGAGTGCCGATCTGTTCGATGGCGCCCTGGTTCATGACGATCAAGCGGTCCGACAGGGTCAGCGCCTCCTCCTGGTCGTGGGTCACGTAAAGCGCCGTCACCCCGAGCCGTTTCTGCATGACGCGCAACTCGACGCGCATATGCTCCCGGAGCTTGGCGTCGAGATTGCTCAGCGGCTCGTCGAGGAGAAGCAATCTCGGCTCGAACACCAACGACCGCGCCAAGGCGACGCGCTGTTGCTGTCCACCACTGAGCTTGGTGGCCGATTTGTCCTCCATGCCGTCGAGGCCCACTAGCTTGAGCACGTTTCCGACCCGCTCGTTAATTTCCTTCTTCGGCCTGGACCGCATGCGCAGGGGATAGGAGACGTTTTCGAAAACCGTCATGTGGGGCCAGATGGCATAGGACTGGAAGACCATGCCGAGATTGCGCCGTTCCGCCGGCACGTCGATGCCTTTCGATCCGTCGAACGCGACCGCCTCGCCGATGTGGATGGTCCCTTCATCGGGGGTCTCGAGGCCGGCGACCATGCGCAGCGTCGTGGTCTTGCCGCAACCGCTCGGCCCCAGCAGGGTGAGCATCTCCCCGTGCTCGGCATTGAGGTCGATGCCATCGACGGCGGTCAGCGAGCCGAAGCGCTTGGTCAGATTCCTCAGTTGGATATCGGGCATGCCGGACCCCGCCTCAAGGACGGCAACAGCGCCCCGAGGGCCTTAAACGTTCCAGTTCCATGACCGTTCCCCGGGCCCCGGGCGGCGCCACCAGGGCGCCGCCCGCAAGCCTCGCTCACGGTGTTCCCCGTCTCGCCGTTAACGGATGCCGAACACCTTCTCCATTTCCTTGAAGAAGAAGTTCGGCTTGGCGAGTGACTTGTCGGGGACCTTATTCATCAGCGGATAGGCGGTTATGCTCATCTCGGGGATGAGCGGCTTGATCTTCGGATGGGGCACCGGCCGCGACTGATCGTTCCACCCCTGGAGGTTCTTCAACTCGAAGATCCAGGTCATCAGCAGCTTGCCGGCGTTCGGATTTTTCGCCCCGTTCAGCAAGGCGATGCCCGAACCCGTCCAGGTCATCCCTTCCTTCGGCACGACATAGGCGATGGGCGTGCCCTTGGGCAAATCCCTGATGAATTCGCCGCGCCCGCTGAAGCCGATGGCGAACTGTCCGGTGGCGATGGCGTCACGCATCTTGCGGCTGCCGCCACGGATGATGAACGGGTTGACCGTCTTGTGGAGCTTCTTGATGTAATCCAGGCCGAGGCCGGGCTGGCTGTAGATGCCGAGCATCATCCAGGCGCCGCCACTGGCGGCGCGGGGGTCGCGGATGGCGACCTTGCCCTTCCACTTGGGGTCGACGATGTCCCAATAGGACTTGGGGTACTCCGACGGCTTGATCATGTCGGTGTTGACGATCAGCGCCTGGGCGCTGACATGCATGGGCCACCAATAGCCCTTGGGTGTCTTGACGAACGCCCATTGCATGAGGTTGGCGATCTCCGGCGCCGGCGGGCGCCACTTGACCAGGATATCGAGTTCCTGAAGCTCGAACATATATTGCTCGTTACCGTCGAAAACGTCGGCCACCAGCTTGCCGACGGCGGATTCCGTGCGGATGCGGTCGGCCATGGCGCGGGTCCGTCCGGTCACCGCCTGGACCTTGATGCCGAAGCGCTTTTCGAACTTTTTCCCGGATTTCGTTTTCTTGAGGAACCGTCTCGTCGTCGAGGTTCCATACCAATTGACCACGCCCTCCTTGATGGCGGCGTTGATGATCTTGGCGCCGAGTGCCTTGGCCACCGGGTCGTTGGCCAGGTTGGCGGGCAATTTTTCCTGCGCCGAAGCGGCGGACACGCCACCCAACGCGACGGCGACCGCCATAAGAATCGGGGTGAAATACTTCATGGTAATGTTTCCTCCCTGCCGAAAGTTCTTGATCTTGTTCATTCCTTTCGAACCCCTCGAAGACATTGAGGCGAAAGGCCTTTTACATCATCGCTCCGTTGAGCCGGATGAGTCAAGCGGTGCCTGGGATCGGTAGTGCATCAGTTTGAATTTCTTTTCTTGTAGGGGCCGCGCTTCTGAGGTTCCGGGGCCTCGGCATCTATCAGGGCCACAATATCCTTCATTTCCCAAAGCCTGCCTGTGACACCAGCGGCCATCGCGGGCGTGGTTCTCAGCGTCTTATGGAGACGGACGAAATTGTACCAAACGAAGTAGAGCGCCAGGGCGTGACAGTGGTTTATAATCCGCTTCGAAAATGCGTTGGTCAGCCTTGTGAACCGGCGCATGGACATTCTCATGGTTAGGTTCTGGCGTTCGACATAGGACGTGCTGATATGCTGCTTGCTCGGCTTACCGGTCACGGATTGGCGGCGGGCACCAACACATTCGACTGGGCTATACCGTTTCTCGGCCTCTGGCGTGGTGCCATATAGCTTCACCAGCATGGCGTAATCCACATCCACGCCGAAGGCCCGCTCTACGGCGTCTAAATAGGTATGGAGACCGTCGGTCGTTAACTGGACTCGGTTGGCTAGGCGGCTTGCCACGTCCCGCATGAACTCATCGGCATACTCGGCATCCCGCCCGCCAACCAGCCATGAAACGATTAGCTTGCTATCCGCGTCCAGGGCCGTCCAAGTCCAGATATCCCCGGCCCCGAATGGAGCGCTCTTGGCCTTCGGCAGATTCTTGGCCTTGGCGTAGCAGAAGCTCCAAATCTCGTCGCATTGGACGCGCTCCGCCCGAACGCCGCGAACTGTCTCCTCATGGAAGGCAGCGCAAGCCGTCCCGGCGTCCTGCAGTAGCTTATCAACGGTATTGAATGAAACCCCCACCACGCGGGAGATAGACCGCATGGACGACCCCTCGCAGAGCATGGAAAGGATTTGGACGCGCTTCTCTAGGGGCAATTTGTTCATGCCCCCACTATATGAACTTATATGCTTAGCGTCAAGTATTTTATTCAGTTTTCTCCGCTGACTCGACTCCCATCACATTTGTGACAAGAATTAACCCTTGTTTAAGGGGTTATTGAATTATATGTCAATATGTGATGAAATATATGCACGGGAGGACGAGGGGCGCCTGTTTCTTCTGCGCCCTCATGCCCCAGGGGTAAGCATTGACCGCCCACTGTATATGGCCATTAGCTTGAAGCGCGCGATATTGGACGGGCCTTGGAGTGACCAGGCTGAACAAATCAGGTTTGCGGCCACTCTACGGTCGGATTTGGAGCGCTTCATTAGATCAGATGGTTTGATTCGTGTTTCGTTGGAAGGGCATGGGCGGCCAACTGAAGATCACCAACCTCTTCCTGGCCAAGATCAGTGATCACGCCAGCGTGGACGACGGCCAGGACGACCTGACCCAGATGGGCCTGGGGCTCAGCCGGGATGATTCCGGTTCGTTTCTGCCGGACTACGTGAAAGAGGGCATTTATCCGGTGGATCCGTTCCAGTCCTTGGATCAGGAAGGCGTGGGAAAGCTGGTCGAGTACGGCATCGAAGGCGGGCGCGCGGCGAAGCCGGATCTGAAAATCGGCATCTGTGGCGAGCACGGCGGC
>JADFJG010000143.1 GCA_022566265.1 Pseudomonadota bacterium
CCCGAAAGCCGGTCCGCCTGACGAAGCAGCAGGACGCCGCCGTTGCTGGTGATCTCGCCACCCGAAAAATCAGCCTCCACGCGCCGCCTGCGGCAGGCTGGAAAATCAAAGCTCAAAGAGGTACAATCCGTCACCGCCAAATCCTCGCGTTTGAGACAACTCAACCAATTGAATCATAACGCATCTATGGGGTTTGGCGGTACCCTTTCATGAATTATCCGGGCTAGCTATGGCCGATGACCGTAACCTCACGGTCCACACCTATAACGAAGCACTGGCAAACGCCATTTTCGCCCGCCTGCCACAACACGCGGCGGCGCTGGAGGTATGGCTCAAGGCGATGTCCCAGAGGTTGGAGCCGGATTAGGAATCGGGCATCGGGCGCGAAACTCAGCCCGTGCTCGGCGTGTCTTCCGGCGGTGACGGTTCGCTCAGTTGTTTATTGTCGAGCCCGGCGCTCGCTTGCCCGGCCTTGTGGCGCTCCCGCGCGGTCTCTTCCTTGGTGCGTCCCGTTCGCGCGCGATTCTCGGCGGCGCGTCTTTGCGATTTGGACCGTTCGCGCCGTTTGCGGTACTGATTGAGGTTGATCACATCGCCCATGAGAACGCGATCCCGTCAGCCCGACCTTGTAACAGACCGTATCATTACAATGCCAAATTCCTTATTCTACCTTAACCGAAATTTCGGTGACCGCAAGGTCCGTATCGGGCGCGGGCGGGCCTTTGCCAGGCGAGGAGAGGTTTTTTGCGAAAACTCCTGTTCGGCATCCTGATCGTCGTCGTTTCGATCGTCGCGGTGGCGTTGATCAGCCCGAGCCTGATCGACTGGAACGACTACCGGGACGAGATCGCGGATCAGATCCGCAAGGCGACGGGCCGTGATTTCGTCATCAACGGGGATGTCGACTTCCAGCTGTTGCCGGCGCCGACGCTGTCCGTCGGCGATTCGAGACTGGCCAATCTCGAGGGCGCGGCGGCGCCGGATATGGTGCGGCTCAAGTCTTTCGACATCCGCATTCAGTTCCTGCCATTGCTATCGCGGCGCATCGTCATCGAATCGATGGTGCTCAGGGAGCCGGTCATCGAGCTCGAGGTGCTGGCCGACGGCCGGCGGAACTGGCGGTTCGGCGAAGGGACGGCGACGGGTGGGCGCGCGTCGACCGAAGACGCTACCGGAGTCATCGGCGCCGTGCGTCTCGACAGCCTGACGATCGACAACGCCACCTTGATCTACCGGGACCGGTCCTCGGGCAGGGTGGAACGCATCGAGGGACTGAACGCGGAGATCTCGGCGCAGACCCTGTACGGTCCCCTGCGCGTCAAGGGCGACTTCAGTTACAAGGGCATCCCCCTTGGATTCGAGGTGGATGCGGGGAAGATCGCCGCCGGCGAAAGCACGCCGGTGAGCCTGCGGTTGAAATTTCCCGCCGCCAAGGCCGAGACGCGGATTTCGGGCACGCTCTCGGTCAAGGCCGGCGGACCCGAGGTTACGGCGAAGCTGAGATCCCACGGACCCAATCTCGGCAGGTTCGCGGCGCTGCTGATGAGTCCCGGCGTTCCCACCCCGGAACTTCCGGGCTTCCTCGCCCGTCCCTTCACGCTGGAGAGCACCCTCGCCTATTCAGCCAAGGGAATCGAGATCAACGACATCGCCATTCAGTTGGGCGAGACGCGCGCCGCGGGGGCGATCAACATCCAGCTTGGGAAAGTGCCCCGGATCGACGCGGCGCTTTCGTTCAACCGGATCGATCTCGACCGGTGGCTGGCGTCGGGGATGGTAACCTATGGCGCCGGGCGCGCGGCGGGCGATGGGGCACCTCCCTCTGGCGGCGCCAAGGCGCCGGGCGCCGGCGCGCCCTGGGCGGTTTTCCTGCCCAAGAATGTTCGGGCCTCGATCGACATTTCGGTCGACGCCATGGCCTATCGGGGCGGCGTCATCCGCCAGGCGAAACTCAATGCCTCCCTTGCCAAGGGCAAGTTGACCCTTCACCAGTTCTCGGCGTTCCTGCCCGGAGGCTCGGACATTTCGCTCACCGGCGTCCTTGCCGCCAAGCGCGACAAGCCGCGTTTCACCGGCGCGATCGAGGCCGTCTCCGATAATTTCCGCGGCCTTTTGAGCTGGCTCAAGGTCGACGCGGCGGGCCTGCCCGCCGGCCGGCTGCACAAGCTGTCGCTGTCGGCGAAGCTTGGCGCCACCGAGGAGAGGCTCGAGATCCGCGACTTCGATCTCAGGTTCGATTCCTCGCGGGTGACCGGCGGGATCATCTTCGCGCTTCGCTCGCGCCTGGCGTTCGGCGCCAACATCGCCATCGACCGCTTGAACCTCGACGCCTATCTGCCGGCGCCCGCCGGCGCCGGAGGCGGCGCGGTGAAGGAGGAAGGCGCGCCGGGAAACGCCGTGCTCGCCGTGATCGGGGACTTCGACGCCAACCTCAAGGCGCGCATCGGCGAGCTTACCTACAATCACGTGCCGCTCAAGGACATCCGTTTCGACGGCACGCTGCTGGCCGGCAAGGTGAAGGTGCGCGGCGCCTCCATCGGCAAGGTCGCCGGCGGCAGGGTGGCCCTGTCGGGTAGCTGGGGTGGCATGGCCAAGACCTCGGAGGTCAACCTGATCTTCGATGTCACCGCGTCCGATCCCATCCGGCTATCGCGACTGATAGGCATCGATCTGCCGGTGTCGCCGAAACAGCTGGGGCTGGTGGCGTTCTCGGGGCGCGTGGACGGCACGCTTGCGCGGCTCAACCTCGACGCCACCCTCAAGGCCGACAAGGCCACCCTCGCGGTCAAGGGCAGCATCGGCAACCTCGACACCGCGCCGCGCTACGCCATCGATGTGACTGTGCGCCATCCGAGCTTCACCCGCCTGGTGCGCATCTTCGATCCAGGGTTCAGGCCGGCGGCACGCGAACTCGGCGGTTTCCGCCTCAAGGCCGGGATCAAGAACGACGGGCCGATCTATAAGTTCTCGGACATCACCGGAAAGTTGGGGCCGGTCGAGCTCTCGGGCAAGGCGATTCTCGGGGTCGGCGGGGAACGGCCGAAACTGACCGCGGAACTGGCGATGAGCGAGATCATCGCCGATATGTTCCTTCCCGTTCCGGCGCCGGCGAAATCCCCCGCCGCCAAGGCCAGCGACGCGCCGGGGGAAAGCGCGCCGGGAGGGGGGGCGGAACGCTGGTCCCGGCAGCCGATAGATTTCTCGCCGCTCAAGCTCATCGATGCCGATGTGAGGTTAGAGACGCCGGCACTGAATTACCGGGAATTCCGCGCCGAGAACGCGCGCTTGGAGTTCAAGCTGGTAAACGGCGTCCTCGACATCAAGCGCCTGGACGGCACCGTGTTCGGCGGCGCCTTCGCCTTGAAGGGCCGGATCAGCGCCCCCGAAAAGGCCCCCGAAAAGGCGCCGGAAAAGGCGCCCGAGGCCGGCCCGGCGCCCGGTCAGGCAAGTGTCTCGATCGAGGTCACCGGGGCCGATATCCACCGCTTGCTGGGCGACCTGGCCGGCATCGATACCGCCGAGGGGCGGGCGAATCTCACCCTGTCGCTGACCAGCAATGGGCGCAGCAGTTTCGATATGGTCTCGGCGCTCGCCGGCAAGGGGCGGATCGAGGTCACCGACGGCGCGGTGAAGGGGATCGATCTCGGGCGACTCAACGCCAGGCTCAAACGCCTGAACCAACCCACCGACCTGTTCAACTTGCTGCAAACGGCGATGTCCGGCGGCAAGACGAAATTCACCACGATGAACGGGACCTTCACCATCGCCAACGGGGTGGTGACGACCCGCGATATGCATTTGGTGGCCGAGGGCGGCGAAGGACGGGCGGCGGGAAGCGCCGATCTCCCCCGCTGGCTGGTCGATTTGGCCGCCGAGTTCCGGCTCACCGACCACCCCAAGGCGCCGCCCTTCGAGATGCAACTCAAGGGGCCGCTCGATAGCCCGCGGCGCATCTTCAAGACCGACAAGCTCCAGGCCTATCTCGTGCAACGCGGCGTCGGCTCGGTGCTGGACAAAGTCCTGCCCCGGCGCAAGAGCGGCACGGGTTCATCGCCGGCGGCCGCGCCGGCGCCCAAGAAGCAGCCTGCCCCCGCGCCCAAGAAGCAGCCCGCGCCGCCGCCTAAACCGCCGCCGAGTCCCGAGGATTTCATCCGCGGCATCCTCAAGGGGCTGAATTAAGGGGACACCATATTATGGTGTCCCCTCATGCGTCAGGGTGTCGAGGACGAAAAGGCGGATCGCGCTCGAGAGATTGCCGTCGCGGCCGTGGTCGATCTCGGCCACCAGCCGGTTGAGCGAGACGCCTCGCGCCTTGGCGATGGCCCGGAGCCTGCGCCAGAACGCGTCCTCCAACGAAACCGAAGTCCTGTGCCCGTCGATCACCAGGGAGCGCTTGGCGATGGCCGCCGCCGCCATGCCCTTAGCCCGAATTTTTCATGAAGGCGCTCCCTCGGAGCGTGTTAAGTGTTTTACTTCAATGGCTCGATTCGTTTTTCGAAAAGGGACATTTTGTACCCTCGTCCGCTGAACGGTTTTGCGCCGGCCCTGTTTATCCAAATCGGCGCACGAAACCTCAAGCCATAACGATGCTATGACTTTCGGCTTCGCACACCGCCTTGGATAAACATTGCTCGCCGCAAACTCCGTTCCCTTCATGAAATATCCGGCCTAATCTTCGGCTTTGCCGGGATGGATCATGTCCTTGGGATCCACCCAGCGGTCGAAATCCTCCGCCGTCACCAGGCCAAGCTCGAGGGCCGCCTGCTTGAGGCTGAGGCCGTCGTCGAAGGCCAACTTGGCGATCTTGGCGGCGTTGTCGTAGCCGATGTGCGAATTCAGCGCGGTGACCAGCATGAGGGAACGCTCGAGCAGCTCGGTCAGCCTTTCGGTGTTGGCGACGATGCCGGTGACGCAGTTCTCGGCGAAGCTCCTGGCGCCGTCGGCGAGAAGGGCGATGGACTGCAAGAGGTTATGGATCATCACCGGCTTGAATACGTTGAGGTCGAGATGCCCCTGGGACCCGGAGATGGTGATGGTGACGTGGTTCCCCATCACCTGCGCCGCCACCATGGAAAGGGCTTCCGCCTGGGTCGGGTTGACCTTGCCGGGCATGATGGACGACCCCGGCTCGTTCGCCGGCAGGGTGATCTCGCCGAAGCCCGAACGCGGGCCCGAGCCCATCAGCCTGATGTCGTTGGTGATCTTCATCATCGACGCCGCCACCACGTTGAGCGCGCCGGAGACCTCGACAATGGTGTCGTGGGCCGCCATCGCCTCGAACTTGTTTTCGGCGGCGGCGAAGGCGATGCCGGTGATGGCCGAGACCTCGGCCGCGAAGCGCTCGTCGAAGCCCTCGATGGCGTTGAGCCCGGTGCCGACCGCGGTGCCCCCCTGGGCCAGTTCGCGCAGCCGGCCTTCGGTCAGTTCGACACGCTGGATACCGCGTTCGATCTGCTTGGCGTAGCCCGAGAACTCCTGGCCCAGCGTTATCGGCGTCGCGTCCTGCATGTGGGTGCGTCCGATCTTGATCAGCTCGGCGAACTCCCCGGCCTTGGCGTCGAGCGCCCGGTGCAGGAGCCTTAGCGCCGGCAGCAGACGGTGATGGATCTCCTCCGCCGCGGCGATATGCATGGCGGTCGGGAAACTGTCGTTCGACGACTGGCTCAAATTGACGTGATCGTTGGGGTGAAGGGGCGATTTGGAGCCGAGCGGCGCGCCGAGCACCTCGTTGGCGCGATTGGCGATCACCTCGTTGGCGTTCATGTTGGTCTGGGTGCCCGAGCCGGTCTGCCATATCTTGAGGGGGAAGTGATCGTCGAGCTCGCCGGCGATGATCTCCTCCGCCGCGCGGCCGATGGCGTCGGCGAGCTTCCCGTCCAAAAGCCCGAGCGCGACATTGGCCAGCGCCGACGCCTTCTTCTGGATGCCCAGCGCCCGGATCATCGGCGCCGGCATGCACTCGGTGCCGATGCGGAAATTCTCCAGGCTGCGTTGGGTCTGCGCCCCCCAGTAGCGGTCGGACGGGACCTCGATCTCGCCCATCGAATCGGTTTCGGTGCGGGTATCCTTGGCGGCGGCCATGCGTGCGGTATCCCGATGTTGCCGCGCCGGGCGGGCGCGGGCGCGGGTGCAATCCTAATCCAATCGCAAGGGAATGGTGAAGTGCCGAAATTCTCCGCTGGGTTAGCGCCGCCGGCGTTCCCCGGGTCCCTTGCCGCCGGCCTTGGCCCGGCGCGCGGCGCCAAGGGCGCCGTTGGCCCAGACGCAAAGCTCGTCGCCGTCCTCAAGGGCCCCGATCGGCGCTTCCCAATAGGGCATGGTGAAGGGTTTGCCCTTCTGGCGCGGGCGGAAGGGGGCGGCGCCGGCGGCCTGGTAATCGGCCCGGGTGCGGTCATCGACCTTCAGTTATCATTCGTTTTATTCTGAGCGATCGCGGTTGTCTATTATGCCGACAACTCCACACTAAGAGACAGCATCTGCTGGAGGCCGCTGTGCACAGTTCATTCGTATTTGCAGCGCCTCGTAGGGAATTGGACTCCCCAACTGGCTTCTAGAGATTTGCTCACGCAATGGGATAAGTCGAGCGACGCATTTTTCAACCTGCTCATCTTGTCCGCTAGCGGACTTTTATCCTCGGTCATGAGAATTTTACCCACGGCTATCATAGCTTGCTCAACTTTGGGATCTTCGACCATGCCCAAATCGCCCCAATACAGCTGCCAATATCTCTGTAGATCGTCCTTCCTATTTTCATAGTGATTGGTATTGGCCAATCTTGAAACAACCGAAACGGCTTCAATATATAACTCAAACTGTTTTTTTAAAAATATCATCTTGGATTTACGAACCAAGGCTTGGTTCTCCAACACTTTTTGGTCTATCTCTAGTCTTCTGTTGGTTATCTGGTTTCCTCTCTGGTCTAGATATACCAGTAGACCATAAAGGACCGTGCCAATGGCAGCGACCGCCCCGACGCCTTTGATCACTACTTCCCATTCTTTGATAGACATAATCCGCCTCCCAATGGATTAGCAATCGTCCTATCACTTCGCTTTCAAGTGCTATCGTACAAGCGCGATAAGAACCCTCTCGGTTGTCAAATTTTCTAGCACAACCGTTTAGAGAGTGCGAGCGCGAATCAGACCCTGTGGATTGTCTAGCGGTCGGCCGGGCTTTTGCCCGCCTTGGCCCGGCGCGCGGCGCCAAGGGCGCCGTTGGCCCAGACGCAAAGCTCGTCGCCGTCCTCAAGGGCCGCCGTCGGCGCTTCCCAATAGGGCATGGTAAATAGCTTACCCTTCTGGCGCGGGCGGAAGGGGGCGGCGCCGGCGGCTTGGTAATCGGGCCGGGTGC
>JADFJG010000036.1 GCA_022566265.1 Pseudomonadota bacterium
CGGCGCGTTTGAGCGCCAGCGCGGCGCCGGTGCCAAGCCCGATGCTGCCCCCGACCATGGCCGAGGTGCCGAGGAAGCCGGCGGCGCGCTCGGTGATGTGCCACGGCCCGCCGCGCCCGCCGTTGGTGCCGCCCGCCCGTCCCAGCACCTCGGCCAGCGCCCGGCCCGGCGCCACGCCGCGGGCGATGATGTAGCCGTGGTTGCGATGGGTGGTGAAGCAGAGATCATTGGGGCCGAGCACGGCGGCGGCGGCCGCCGCTACCGCCTCGTGGCCGATGTAGAGGTGCTGACGGCCCATATAGGGATGGTCCGGGGCGAGATCGATGATCGCCTCCTCGAAGCGGCGGATCAGCAGCATGCGCTCGAACAGCGCCATGCGTTCGGGTTGCGATAAGCGCTCGGCCATTGCCGCGCCTCCTTGTCGATCGGCCCGATTGCGTTCGGGTCCCCCGGGGCGACGCCAGCCCGCCGCCGGGGAGGGTCCGCGCAGTCTATGCCAATCCGTCCGGCTTTGGCACGGTTTGGGTAAGGGCGATGAAGAAGACGGCGCCGGCGGGCGGCACCGGGGGGAGCGGGCCGTCGCGGCGTCGACGTGGCGAAAGTCATCCCGACCGGCTGGATGGAAATCAGCAAACTGGGCTCGATCTCCTCCGGCAGGGCCAGCCGGCGCGCAGGTCCACTTTTATGCGGTCATCGACGGACTACGGACACACCAGAAACAGATCGAGGGTCAAGGTCTGGCCGGCAGTGACGAGAATTGGAAAGGGCCCGACGCCGCAGACGCCGTCGGTGGCGGTGATCGTATGATTGCCCGCAGGCACGGAATCGAAATCGAATTTACCCGCTTTGTTCGTCGTCGCTTGCCGTTCCGAGACCGTCCCCGGGTCTAACCGGACAGACGCGCCACTGATCCGTTTGCCGTCCTTCTTTACGGTGCCTTTAACCTTACCGGTCGGGCTCGGAGCCGCCGCGACCTCAATGGTGACGGTGGCAATGTTGCTGTCGACGGTCCCGTCGTTCGCCTTGAAGCTAAAGCCGTCGGTGCCGGTGAAGCCGGCGTTTGGCGTGTAAGTCACGTTAGGCGCCGTGCCGGACAGCGCTCCGTCGGTTGGGCCGGTAACGATGGCGAACGTCAGGGCATCACCATCGACGTCGCTTGCGGTGAGGGTGATCGCGACGGGCGTATCCTGTGGGGTCGATACCGCCTGGTCATCCGCGACCGGCGGGCTGCTCCCAGGGCCGGAACCGCAATCCTCGGTCGGCGATCCCACGGTCACGAAGACGCTGGCCGTGTCGAAGCCGCCGTTGCCGTCGGAGATCGTGTAGGTGAAGGCATCGCAGGCGTCGCTGCCGAACCGCCGGTGGCGGCGGTAGCGCAAGGTGTTGTCGTCGTTGATGCTGACCTCGCCGAGGTTGGTGGGGGTCGTGACCTGGGCGACGATCAGTGGGTCGCCTTCCGCGTCGCTGTCGTTGGCGAGGACATCGATGTTGATCGACTGATGCGCCGCCACCGAGACCCCGTCGTCCACCGCCACCGGCGGCAGGTTCACAATGCTCACCGTCGTCGTGTCCTCGGCCGAGAGCCCGCCGTCATCGGTGACCCGCAGGGCGATCGGGAAACTTGATGGGCCGTTCGTCGGAAGCCCCAGCGCTGCCAACTGAGCCGGTGAGAGGGTGGGATTGACGCCGGTGGCATCATCGAATTGACCGTCGTTGTCGAGGTCCCACACGAAGCCGACTATGGTTTCGTTGCCATCCGGATCGGTGCTGCCGGAAGCGTCCAACACCAAAGAGCCGCCCTCGTCGATCATGTAAGGGCCCCCAGCATCCGCGACGGGCGGTAAATTTACCCCCAGTTTTGATGCCAAGAATACTCCTTGTGATCCGTCTTCGAATCGAGCAAGAAATGCCAACTGGCCCAAAGCGTTAAATCCACTGCGGGGACCGTCCGGTCTAGGGCTGGTAGCTTCATCGCCGAGAATGTTCACAAAACCGACTGTACGGAAATCTCCAGGCGCGACCTCCAGCAAGTCTCCTTTGCGGATGAGCAGGTCGACGGCGCCCGGTGGACCAACCCAGATGCCAAATTCGTTAAGCGGATCGCTCGAGACAAGGCGCGCACCGAACGCCACCTCACCAGATTGACTCAAGATTGGCGTCGTTGCAATCAAGCGCCCGAATATTCGCCCTCCGGTGCCCGGAGCGGGCCCGCCTTCCCGAGCGACTAGAATAAGGCTGCCATCACTCTGCGCGACCCAAAAGCTCTCGTCGTTACTGGCATCACTAGCGTCAAGAGTGCCGACAATCGCTAAGTCACCAGAATCGTTCAAGTCGGCAACGCTAAAACTAAAAAATGTTCGTCCACTCGTGCCTGGCGCCTCGTCTCCTCTTCGGACGATAACCTGGAGACCCGTCGCGTTCCCCGTCTAAATTCCCAAACCATCGGCCAAATCGCCGTTCAGGGATGCGGTGAAAGCTACGGTGCCCAACGAGTTCAGATCGAGTCCGCCCATAGAAGAACCGAACGTCCGCCCTCCCGTTTCTGGAGCTACGTCGCCTGTAATGGCGATTGGGAAGAAACTACCTGGCCGGCCCAGCCAGAGGCCTGAGTTGGCAAGGCGTGGCTCGATCGAGGCTCTAAACGCGATGTCACCGGCATCGTTGAGCCTAACTTGAGTGATTGGACCAAAAATCTCGCCGCCAGACGCCGGCGCAACGTCCCCTTCGCGACCGATCAGAGTGAGCCCTCCTGAGTTCCCAAACCAGATCCCGTTATCCCTTTCGCTAACAGTGTCGAGGAATGCGCGAAAGACCATGTCACCAGTGTTGTTAATAATGGGGCCAAAAAAACCGCCGGAAGCTCTGGGACGACTAAATTCCAAAAAGACATCCCCACCAGTTCCTGGAGCCACCTGTCCCCTAAGCGCAACCGGATCGATGCTACCAGCGCTCCACGTGAAAATTCCGGACGAGTCGGTGATATCCCCTCCCGAAGGTCCGGTGAAAGCTAAGAACGCTACATCACCAGAGTCGTTGAGGCTGGGATCGATAAAGCTCTGAAATATTTTCCCTGTAGCCACGACCGGAGCCTCGGTCCCTTTTAAAGCGACTTCCGATATGTTCCCGACACGTCCGATCCAGATTCCAGTGTCACGGAGACCCGAATCTAGGCGCCCTTCGAACACGACGCTGCCATTCTCGTTTAGAACTGGTTCCCTGAATATTGAGGCAAATGTTGTTCCCGGCCTTCCAGGTGCAGGATCGCCGGTCAATGCGATGGTCTCGATTGTATATTGTGGGGCCTGTGCGCGTGCGTTACCGGAGGCAACCAGGAGAATCGCGGCAAATGCCACGACGAACAATGAAGACAGAGAAATGCGGAATCCCATCTTGACCTCCCTCATGACCGCGCCTTGCGCGATATCCCCGGCGCGGACGCGGGAGCCACGCGCGGTGGCGATATCGAAATCAGGACACGATCAGTGCGTGTCACAATCAGTGAGGGAAATATACTGTGTGATGCAAAAAAACACAATTATTACTTATAGTTAACGAACGTGGTTAAGGGTAGATTCATCAATGCCATGCGCTGTGATCACGAAAAGTTGATGTCAAGGCGACGTTCCGAATCGGCCGCCGAGGGGCTCAAGGACCAAGACGGCGAAGGTCGCCGGCGCCGTCACCGGCGGGCCGCGACCCTCCCTTCACCCCGGCCTCAACGACCCGCTTCCCCGCCGGGCCAGAGGCGCCCGTTAAGGACGATGTCGCGCGCCACCAGGCGGCGGGTGCCGGCGAGGTGATCGCCCTTGGCGTCGACATAGTCGAATTCGCCGTCCTCGAGCGCGAGCACGGCGGCGTCGCCGGGCGATCCGGGCGTAAGCGCGCCCAACTCGGGCCGTCCCAACACTTCGGCCGGCCGCGCCGTCGCGGCATTGATGACGTCGGGGAGCTCCATGCCGAGGCACAGCATCTTCGACATCGTCACCAGGAGATCGAAGGCCGGGCCGTCGGCGCTCAAGCTATGGACGTCGGAGGAGATGACGTCGGGTTGAAAGCCGCCGTCGAGCATCGCCCGGCCGACGTCGAAGCCGAAGCTGCCCATGCCGTGGCCGATGTCGAAGACGACGCCGCGATGACGCGCTTCGGACATTTCCGCGCGCACCTCATTCGCGGTCAGCGGCACATCGGGGAAGGGGCGGAAGCAGTGGGTCAACACGTCGCCGGGTCGCAGCAGATCGAGGACCTGGCGGCGCGCCGGCGGCGGCTGGTCGAAGTGCGCCATCACCGGCAGGCCGAGTTGCTCCGCCGCCTCGATCGCCAGGGTCAGCGGTTCGATGCCGCACTCGCCGCTGGTCCTGGCGCCGATCCGCACCTTGACGCCGACGATGAGGTCGCGGTTCGCGTCCGCCGCCTCGACGCAGGCATCGACGTTCAACAACCGGAGATCGCCGCTCTCGCCGACCATGACGGCTTTCGAGAAAGCGAAGATGCCGGCGAACGAGATGTTGAGGTAGGCGAGGACGCGCACCTCCGATGGCTCGATGATGAAGGCGCGGAAGCCGGCAATATTGCCGGGCCCGGCGCTGCCGGCGTCGATCAGGGTGGTGGCGGCGGACCGCGCGGTGACCGGCGCCGGCTTCACCCCGATCGCCGTCGCCCCCCAATAGACGTGGGTATGGAGGTCGATCAGCCCGGGCGTCACCAAAAGCCCCGATACGTCGCGCACCTGCCTGGCGCCGGCGGCGTCGATGGTCTCGGCCAAAGCGGCGACCTTGCCGTCCTCAAACGCGACGTCGCGGGTCCCATCGATCCCCTGCGCCGGGTCGATGACCCGGCCCCCCGCCAGCACGAGATCGTACATCCGAGGCCCCCCGTTTTCGTTGGCGCCGCCAAGGCGGGCATGAGCCGGTCGCACTATAGCCGATGGGTCCGGGGCCGGAAACCGCCGCCGCCGCCGCCGCCGCCGCCAAGCCGTATGGGCCGGGCGGGAAACACTCCGCCCGGCGTGCTCGGGCTTGCATCGGCGGCGATGTTCCTTAGAGCGGGTCTTGGTAGATAGGAACCATTTGACCGGGATTATTTTGCGCCCTGGTCCAGTACTTACTTTCATAGGAGGGTGATACATCTGACGGCCTTGCAGGTTCTTCGGCTAGGAGCGTGGTCCGCCGTGATGCTGGCGCATCACAAGGGCCGCGCGACGACGTCCGAAGGGCCTGCAAGGCCGCCCGCAGGGTCGCTTTTCGCGGCCACCGGAGGGCGTCACCGCCGCTTGACGATGTCGAGACATCGCCGGCGCGACGCCTCCTACCCGGTGGCCGCGAAAAGACGATCATATGTATCACCCTCCTATGAAAGTAAGTACTCAGCGCGGAATGCGCGGTGATGCTGGCGCATCACAAGCGTTTCGCAACGACGCCAGGGCGCAAAAGAACCCGGCCTCCGGTGGGGCAAATCGGCCCCTCGGCGTCGTTGCGGCGCTTGCCCGATGCTCAAGCATCGCGCCGCGCGCCGCGCCTAGCCGAGGGGACGATTTGCCCCATCAAATTGATTCCTATCTACCAAGAACCGCTCTAACATGGGTAAACCGAACGTGGCCCAGGACAACCAAGTCCTGGGATTATGGTCCAGGGGACGGGAGCCATGACGATACCGGTCGCCCTTTTGCTGATCTCGGGCCTTGCGCTTGCCGGGTGCGCCTCGGCCGTGGACATCGCGCGAGAGATCTCCGACCGGGATCATCGCCAATGCATGAGCCGGGGCTTCGAGCCGGGATCCGAAAGCTACGGCACCTGCCGCTGGCGGCTGACGGAAACCCGCACCCGGGGCGAGGAGCGGAGATCGGTCAACACCTTCATGCGCAAGGTGAACCAGCCCCCGGCCGCGACCCCGGCGGGCGCCAAGTATTAGGCGCTATTCGACCGTTAAGTTACTGACAGTAGCCCTTGGCCAATTTATGATGGCGAAAAGCTCGTAACGGGTTCGCGGGCGCGTTTGGGCGCTGCTTGGGGGTTACGCCCGATGTGATTCGCGAAGCCGTTCCGGCTGGCCTTCCACCGGTCGCCGGGGACGAGAAAAAACCAGGGAGAACCCATGAAGATCAAGAAAGTAAAGGCGTCGGTCCACCGCTTTCCCGTCACCATCCCGCTGATCGAGGAGCCCATCGAGAACCGCAAGGTCGTCATTTGCGAGGTCGAGACCGATGACGGCCACATCGGCTGGGGCCTGACCGGGACGTTCCTGACCTCCGCCGTCGTCGCGGCGCTGGAGAGGCACATCTTCCCGCTGGTCAGGGACATGGACCCCAGGGATACCGAGGCCATCCATTCGGCCATTTGGTGGAAGCTCAACCCCCGGACCATGACCGGGGTGATCTCCAACGCCCTATCGGCCTTGGACATCGCGCTCTGGGACATCCACGGCAAGGCCACCGGGCGGACCATCGCCCAGCTCCTGGGCGGGCACCGCGACTGGGCGGAGACCTATATCACCTGTGGCTTCCCCCAATATGACCGCGAGCAACTGGTCGAATGCGCCAATATCTTCATCGGGGAGGGACACACCCGGCTCAAGATGGTGGTCGGCGTCGATGAAGGCGGCTGGCGGGAGGACGCCAGGCGCATCCGCCACCTGCGCCAGGCCGTCGGCGACGATATCGAGCTGATGATCGACGCCAATTACGTCTTCACGCCGGTCGAGGCGCGGATGCTGTGCCGGGCGGTGGAGGACTGCGACCTGACCTGGTTCGAGGAACCGCTGCGCCAGAACGACGCCCGCGCGCTTGCCGACTTGAGGCGGCACACCCGCATTCCCATCGCCGCCGGCCAGATGGAAGGGCACCGCTGGCGCTTCCGCGAGTTCGTCGACAAACAGGCGGTCGATATCCTCCAGCCCAACTGCTGCTACAACGGCGGCTATACGGAATCGATGAAGGTGGCCCATCTGGGCCAGGCCTACAATCTGCCGATCGCCAATGGCGGCGGTTGGCCGACCTTCAACATGCACACCATGGCCGGCCTGATGAACGGCTGGTTGGTGGAGTTCCACCTCGGCATGTGGCAACTCGGCGAGACCCTCTTCAAGGGTTCGCCCCGGCCGGAAAAGAACCGGGTGAAGATACCCGACGCGCCCGGCCTCGGCTTCGAGGCCGACCGCGACGTGCTCAAGGACAGTCTTTTCAATGAGTGAGGGCTTTTCAATGAGTGAGGGCTTTTCAATGAGTGAGGGCCCGCCGGGGCCGAGGGTCTTCGGCGCGATCTATCGCCGCGGGAACCGTCGACGACACACTCAATCGATAGCCGCGATAAAAACCCCCTAGGGAGGAAACATGAAAATCAAGAGCCTGAAGGCATCCATCCACAGGATCCCCCTCATCGTCCCGCTGTTGGAGGACGGGGCCTTGAAGCGCGACATGGTCTTTTGCGAGGTCGAAACCGACGACGGCATTATCGGCTGGGGCGTAACCGGCAACTATCTCTCCGCCGCCGTCGTCGCCGCGTTGGAGAAGCATATCTTCCCCGTCGTCGAAGGCATGGACCCGCGCGATACCGAGGCCATCCATTGGGCGGTGTGGTGGAAACTCAACCCGCGCGCCATGACCGGGGTGATTTCCAATGCGCTGTCGGCGCTGGATATCGCGCTATGGGACATCCACGGCAAGCAGGCGGGCCGGACGGTGGCCCAGCTCCTTGGCGGCCATCGGGACTGGGCAACGACCTACATCACCTTCGGTTTGCACCAGTACGACCGCGACCAGCTCGTCGAGTGCGCCAAGATGTTCGTCGCCGAGGGCAACAACGCCCTCAAGATGGTGGTCGCCGTCGATAAGGGGGGCTGGCGGGAGGACGCCAGGCGCATCCGGGCGGTGCGCGACGCCGTCGGCGATGACGTCGAGTTGATGATCGACGCCAATTTCATCTTCACTCCGGTAGAGGCGCGCATGCTGTGCCGGGCCATCGAGGACTGCGACTTGACCTGGTTCGAGGAGCCCTTGCACCAGAACGACGCTCGCGCGCTCAGGGATCTCAGGCGGTACACGCGCATTCCCATCGCCGCCGGTCAGAACGAGGGCCATCGCTGGCGCCACCGCGATCTGGTGGAGAACCAGGCGGTCGATATCCTGCAGCCGAACTGCTGCTACAATGGCGGCTATACGGAAACGCGCAAGATCGCCCACATGGCCCAGGCCTATAACCTGCCGATCGCCAATGGCGCCGGCTGGCCGGTGTTCAACATGCACACCATGGCCGGACTGATGAACGGCGGGTCCGTGGAGTTCCACGTGGCGACGGGATATATGGGCTCCGTCGTCTTCGACAACACGCCGTCGCCCGAGAACAACCGGGTGAAGATTCCCGACGCCCCGGGCCTTGGCTTCGAGGCCAATTATGACGTGTTGAGGGACACAAGGATCGAAGTTTCTTGAGGCCTCGCGCGCGCCGAACCAAAGGTAAAGTTTTGTTAATCCGGCGCCGCTAGTTTTGCCGGCTCCCGGGCAAGCGAGCCCGACGGCCTTGGAATTGCCCGGACGTTCTATTGATCGGATATATGCGCCGGTGTTATTGAGAGTACCGGCGCGCCTGAATGTCGGGGCCGAGGTGACAGGTGACAGACGATGAGTGACGTTACCGGCGAGCGGTCACAAACGGCTGAGCGGAAATTCGAGCATGACGGCTCGGCCGCCACCCTCGCCCCGATCGTTATCGTCAACACCCTTCTTAACATCGTTACCCTTGCGACCTACCGCTTCTGGGCGAAGACCCGGGTGCGGCAGTACCTTTGGGACCAGACCTCGCTCGACGGCGACCGGCTGGAATACACCGGCACCGGCAAGGAGCTGTTCTACGGCTTCCTCATCGTATTCGCGCTGGTGCTGATGCCGCTCAGCGGCGCCAGCTCGGCGCTCGGTTTGTTTCTGACCGAGGGCCATCCCCTGTATTCCGCGTCCTATTTCGCCCTATTCGTCCTGGTGTGGTTTCTCATCGGCGTCGCCCGCTATCGCGCGCGGCGTTACCGCCTGAGCCGGACCCAGTGGCGCGGCATCCGCGCCGCCCAGACCGGCTCGTCTCCTCTTTTCGGGGCCAAGACCCTGGGCTTCTTCGCCTTACTGCCTCTGACGCTTGGCTGGACCTACCCCTGGCAGAACATGTGTCTGATGCGCCAGATGATGAACAACACCTGGTTCGGCGACCGCCGCTTCACATTCGAGGGTCCCGCCGGCCCGCTTTACAAGCAATTCGCCCTGGCCTGGCTGGTCCAACTCGCCATGCTGCTCGCCATATTCCTGCTGGCCTGGTCGATCTCGGGCGCTCATGCCGCCGGCGGGGAAGATGGCGGCGCGAGCGTCGAATTCGATTTGGGCCCTTGGGGGATCGTGCTGATTTTGGTGCCGGTATTGTACGTGCTGGCGCTGCCCCTGACATTCGCCTGGTACCAGGCCCGGGAAATGCGCTACATGGCGAGTTGCACCCGGTACGAAGATGTTCGTTTTTCCTTCGATGCCACCGGGCCGAGCCTGATTTGGCTCTATTTCGGCAATTTGCTGATCATGATCGTTACGCTCAGCTTCGGCGTGGCGTTCACCCAGATGCGCCGGTTCCGTTACTTCTGTGACCGCCTGGAAATCCATGGCGAGGCCGATTTCGACGCCATCCGCCAAAGCAGCGAGAAGCGCGATCGAATCGGCGAAGGCCTGGCCGACGCGTTCGACATGGGCGCTATCTGAGTAGCCGGCGTGGACGCCTTCAGCGCAGTCTATTTCGATGGCCTCACCGCCGCCCGGCGCGAGGTGACCATCACCCTCTTCAACGAAGGGATCTCCATCGCCGAAGCCGGTGGATCGACCCTTGCCTTCTGGCCATTCATCGGTTTGCGGGCGCTGGGCCGGCCGAGGCGGAACCGCGCCGTCCATCTGACCTGCGAAGTCGCGCCCGAAGCCCGCCTGGTGGTGGAAGAAGCGGCTTTTTTCGACCGTCTCGAGGCCGAGGCCCCCCAGCTCTTCCGCCATCCCCTGACCCGGCCCGCGACCTGGGGCCGGATCGGGCTGATCGGGGGTCTCCTCATGGTTTCGCTGGCTGGCGCCTATTATGGCGTGCCCTATCTCGCCCGGCCGATCGCCGCCGCCATCCCCGTCGAGTGGGAGGAGGGGTTGGGCAAGGCCGTCAAGGCAAGGCTCATCGGCAGGGCCAAGCCATGTAAGGAAGAGGCCGGTAAAGCCGCGCTCGACCGTCTCGTCAAGCGCCTCGCCGGTGGGCTCGACACGCCCTACAGCTTCGATGTGACCATCATCAAGGTGGGCGTGGTGAACGCCTTCGCCGTTCCCGGCGGGCATATCGTCGTCATGGACCAGATGCTGCGGGAGACCAGGACGCCCGAGGAACTCGCCGGCATCCTCGCCCATGAAATGGGGCACGTGACCGAACGGCACCCGATGGCGAGCGCCATCCGCATGATGGGCATCACGCTCATATTCGATATGATCGTCGGCGACAGCTCGGGCATCATGGAGACCGTGGCGACCATGGGCGGCGTCTTGATCGCCTTTTCCTATAACCGCGATGATGAACGGGCGGCGGACGCCATCGCCATCAGGATCCTCAACGACGCCAAGGTCGACCCGAGAGGCCTCGAGAGCGTCTTTCTGCGCCTCGGAAAAAAGACCGGTGACGGGGATAAGGGCGCGCTCGATCGCCTCACGCGGTTCTTCAGCACCCATCCCGGACTCGCCGAGCGCGCGCGCAACGTTAAGGTCGAAGCGCCCAAGGACGTAACCCCGGCGCTCGACGGCGATGACTGGCGGGCACTCCGGAAGATTTGCGGCTGAGTTCGCCGTCGTTCCCCTTCGGCCCAAGCCGCCGAACACCATCGGTGACAGGAAGGGCCGGGCGCGGCGATAGCCCGCCCCCGATCCGACAGCCCGTCCTTGAAGAATACCGGCGGCGCGAGGCCCCCCTCGCACCGATCCCATCCTCTGCCGGTCCCGGTTGTCTCCGCCCCCGGCGATGCCAATCCTGTCCGGCCGGACCGGTGAAATCGGGCCGCCGGCGTCCTGTTCTGTCCAGGGTGAATCCGGGCTCCACCGCAAGATATTGTGACCTCTGGAATTCTATACACTAAATCTTGACTTAGGTCGGCATCCAAGTTATCCTATCGAGGGTTGCGGTGGTGTGTGGTCTTGATGATCCGCCCCCGTGGCTCGGGATTGCACCCCGGACCAGAGAGCGATGGATGGGTCTTTTCCGGGTGTGGGTCCCGGATGAAAAGGAGCTAGAAATCGATGCGAATCTTGGCAATTGCATCCCAGAAGGGCGGCGTCGGCAAAACCACGTTGGCGGGCCACATCGCCGTCCAGGCAGAGCGGATGGGCGCCGGCCCCGTCGCCCTGATCGATACCGACCCGCAAGGGAGTTTGGCGGACTGGTGGAACGATCGCGTGGCGGACACGCCGGTCTTCGCGCAAACCTCCGTGATCCAGCTTGACGACGATATCGATCGTCTGCGTGAGTTGGGGTTTCCGCTTTTGGTCATCGACACGCCCCCGGCGATCACGTCGACGATCAGTAAGGTGATGGCGGTATCGGACCTCGTACTGATTCCCACCCGGCCCAGTCCGCATGACCTTCGGTCCGTCGGCAGGACGGTGAATATGGCCGAGGAAGCGGGAAAGCCGCTTGTCTTCGTTGTCAACAACGCCTCCTCCCGGGCGCATATCACCAACGAGGCGGTGATCGCCCTGTCGCAACACGGCACCCTGGCGCCGGCGATAATTCATCAGCGGACCGACTTCGCCTCGAGCATGGTCGACGGGCGCACGGTGATGGAAATTCCCCGCAAATCTCCTTCCGCCGAGGAAATCGCCCAGCTATGGGAGTACCTGGACGATCGCCTCGACCGGAGTTTCCGGCCTTTGGCCGCGCCGCCGGAGAATTACTTCGCTTCCGACTTCGGCGGAGTTCAGAACTGACGAACACGTGACCGACGGAAGACCCGCATTACTCAGCGCTTCCCTGATCGTCCGCAAAGGGGCTGCGTCGGCGAGAGGGTTTGCCGAGACTCCCCTCGATGTGGCGCGCCTGGCGCCCGTCCGGTCGTCCCCGCGGCGGACCCGCTGGCTTCTGCCGTTCGGACTCGGTGTCGTTCTGTTGAATGGATTCCTGACACTCGTCTGGCTCGTCTTCGGTACCGGTGACGGCGACGGCCGGGGTGCGGTCATCCGCGATGCCGCCGCCTTGGCTGGGCCGGCCACGGTCGAGCCGGTGACGAAAGCGGCCGCTAATCGGGGACCCGCGTTCGTGGACCAAGAGCGGTCGGGGCCGGGTGCGCCCCGGCCAACAGGCCACGCGCCGGATGCAATGGGGCGGGAGACACTCGGGGCATCGGCGCGGAGGGGCCGATCATCCGGTATCGTGCCGCCGCCACGCCCCAGGTCGCCGCCTGGGGCCGGCCCGGTATCGCCTTCGTCCCCGGCGGCGGATGCGCCGCTCCCGAGCGCCGCCACTGCCTTGGCCCGTGGATCGGCAACTTTCGGCACCGCCCGGCGAGAGCGGCCGGGTGAAGCGGGCGGCGGCGGGTATCGGGTGCAGCTCCATGCCCTTAACTCGGACGCCGCGGTGCGCCGCGAGTGGCCGCGGCTTCAGAAGACCCATGGGGATCTGCTCCGCGGTTTGAGCCTCAAGGTGGTGCGGACCGGTTCGGGACCGCGCGAGAAATCCTTCTACCGCATGCAGGTGGGGACCCTGGCCAGCGCGGCGGCCGCCAAGAAGCTCTGCGACCGGCTGAAACGGCGGAAACTGGACTGCGTCATTGTCCGGCCCTGACAAGACGAAGCCAGGGGCGGGGGCGCCGCCGCCTCCGCCGATCGGACGGTCCACGGGTGGTGGGACCGGCAAGGATGGCGGCGCCGGCCAATACCGGTCGCCGTCACTTTCTTTGTTTGCCCGCAAGGGCGCGGCATCGGCGGAAGGCTTCGCGCCGTATCCTGATGACGCCAGGCATATGGCGCCGGTGGAGAGGGGGACGGCGTCACCCCCGGCGCCGGAACCGCCCGATCCCGGCGCCGGCGCGGCTATCCAGACGGCGGCCAAGAAAATTCTTATCGTCGAAGACGATGCCTTGAACATGAAGCTCCTCCACGACCTGCTCGCGGTTCGTGGTCACATCATCCTGCAGGCGACGGATGGCAGGGAGGCGCTGGAGCTTGCGCGCGCCAACCGGCCCGACCTGATCCTCATGGACATGCAGTTGCCGGAGGTCTCCGGCCTCAGGGTCACCAAATGGATCAGGGACGATGCCGACCTCAGATCGATCCCGGTCATCGCCGTCACCGCACACGTTGCCGACGGGGATGAAGAGATCATCCGCAAAGGGGGTTGCCAGGACTACATATCCAAGCCTATTTCGGTGCCGGACTTCGTCCGCACCATTGAGAAGTTCCTCCGCTGACCTGCCCAGGAGGCGTGATCATTGCGGACCGTTCCACGGCGTCTCTCAGGACCTTTGGTATTCGGCGGATATACCGCTTGTCCCGACGCCACGGGCGTTGGGTAAATCATGGCGGCATCTTCATCGAAAAAAGTCGTCTACGCCGCGCTTGCCGGAAATTCACTGATCGCGGTGACGAAATTTACCGCCACCGCGCTCACTGGCTCCTCGGCCATGTTCAGCGAGGCCATCCATTCGGTGGTCGATACCGGCAACCAGCTGCTGTTGCTTCACGGCATCAAACGGGCCGCCCGTCCGGCCGATACCGCCCATCCCTTCGGCTACGGCATGGAGCTTTATTTCTGGACCTTCGTGGTCGCCATCCTGATCTTCGGGCTTGGCGCCGGTCTCGCCTTTTACCAGGGCGTCATCCAGATCCTCGACCCCCATCCGATCACCGATGCCAATATCAATTACCTGGTGCTCGTCATCGCCATGGTGTTCGAGGCCGGCGCCTGGTGGATCGCCTTCAAGGAGTTCCTCAAAACCAAGGGGCGGCTTGGATATGTGGCGGCGGTGCGGCTGAGCAAGGACCCCACCGTCTTCACCGTCCTGTTCGAGGACAGCGCCGCCATGCTGGGGCTGGTCGCGGCCTTTGCCGGCATCGCCACCGGCGAGGCGTTGGACATGCCGGTTCTCGATGGGGTGGCGTCGGTCGTCATCGGTCTCATCCTGGCGACCACGGCGGCGGCGCTGGCGTTCGAATGCAAGGGCCTTCTGATCGGCGAAGGGGCGAGCCGCGCCGTCGTCGACGGCATCAGGGAAATCGTCTCCCGGGACCCGCGCGCCATTCGCCTCAATGAACTCCTGACGATGCATTTCGGTCCCAACGACGTGCTGTTGAACCTCAGCCTCGATTTCGGCCGGGAGCTTACGGCCGATCAGGTGGAGGAGGCGGTGAGCGATCTGGAACGGCGCATCAAATCGGAATTCTCCGAGATCACCCGCGTCTTCATCGAGGCCCAAGGCTGGACCGCCCACCGGCGCAGCCAGACGACTTCCCGGGCCGGGGAAGAAGGCCGGGACGGGTAAACCCCTCGGACTCCCCCTGTCCCTGGGGTCGTATGGAATTTCCTTGCCCGCCTATGCCTGCCTTGCTCGATCTGGCGCCACACTGCCTGATCGTCATATCCTCGCTCCCCGGCCCTTTGTTACCCGATCGATCGCCGGAGGGCCTGGCCTGCCGCCGACGGCGTTCGCCCAACCGCCCATTTCGCATTTCACGCCGTATCGCCTCAGGGAAAGCGGCAGCGGTCGCCGGTGATCTTGACGAAGCCGCGGGCGCCCTTGATGACGGAAAATTTGTGCTCCGTGCTGTCGATCACCACCGAATGATGCAGCGGCAAGAGGCCGGCGACTTCGGAAACCTTGCCGCCGATTTGGGCGAAGCGCGTCGTCACCGGCCGCGCCGGATCGAACCACGCCTCGGGCTTGCCCTCGGGGTTCTTCTCCGAAACCCCTTCGGCCGTCACGGTGATGGTGTTTTCGGCGAAGCTCACGGAATCGTTGGCGCCTTCATAGATCGGCGTCTTGACGATGAAGCGCCTGGTCACCGGCGCGCCCTCGCAGGAGCGAAGCTTTTCCGCCGCGCCGATGACGAAGGCAAGACGGTCCTCTCCGACCCCCGCGTCCAGCCTTTCCTTGAGCTTGGCGATCAGCGCCCTGGTGTTCTCCGGCGGCAATTCGCGGCGGAAACGTTCGGTCAATTTCCGTTGGCGCGCCGTTACCTTCATCGCTTGCGTCCTGAGCCTGGCGTTCTCCCGTTTCAGGCCGACGACGGTCTTGGAAAGTTTGGCGAGCGTGGCCTCCAGGTCGCGGACGTCCTTCTGCGCCAGGTTCGAGCCGATCTGATAGGCATAGAACCCGGCGATGCCGATGATGGCGAGGCCCGCCGACCACTTGGCCAACGTCTTCACCAGGTGCCGGCGCCGGCGCTCGCTCACCCTGTCTTTGTAAAGGCCGAAAGTCATGGGCCTCGCCCGTTCTCGAAAGCTCCAGCCATCGCGCGGTAATTTTTAACCCACACGCAAGGAAATAGGAAGGACGGCGGTGTGGACGCCGGGGTCGAATCGTCGCCGTTCCACCGGGTTTTTTTTCTGTCTCGCGGCCGGATTGAGCGCTAACATCGGCCGGTGTGCGCCAAGGCGCGGTCGTCGAAGCCGTCTGGCGAAATCCGGGAGGTACCGCCATGAAAGCCCTCACCTTCGTTCTTTATCTGTCCAGCGCGTTGTTCATGCTGTCGGCCGTCTTCATCTTCCTTCCCTGGAGCACGTTGAATGCCTGGATGGCGTTTTTCGCGCCCGTCGCCTACCCGGAGACGCCGCTGGTCCAGTACACGGTGAAGATCTTCTTTCTGATCATGTTCTGGATCGGCGTCCAGTTGGCCGTCGCCGTCGCCAGAAGGTACCCGGTGATGCTGTTGACCCTGGCCGGCCTGTTCCTGAGCGCCGCCATCCTCTGTCTGGCGCTCGGCTGGACCTACGATGTGCCGCGGTTCTTCTATCTCGACGCCCTGTCGTCGGCCGCCTTGGGGATCCTGGTCATGGTCTACCGCGTGCGGGCAACGGGCAATTGATAGGGCGCCGGCCCGGGGGCCGTATTTTGCGTCCCGGCGCCGAAGAAAATCTGGATGTTTGCGGGCCGAGAGGCTAGGTTGGGAGGCGGAGGAGCCAGTTCAGGTTTAAATAAGATTTAACCGCCCCCGGGCTATAACGGGGGGTCTTTTGGGTCTTCGGGGGGCTTTCTGTGCAAAGGCACGGCGTCATCATCGCCTTGGCAAGCGTGTTGTGGCTCGCCGCCGCGACCGGCGCGTCGTCGGCGTCGTCGCTGAGCCTGGCGGAAAAGACCGCCTTCAAGGTGCGTCACCTGCAGATCGAGCTCATGGTCGCGGCGCTGTCGTGCGGGCGGGCCGATTACCGCATGCGGTACGACACCTTCGCCCGGAAATATGTCAAGCAGCTGGTCGCCCATGGGCGCGTGCTCAGGCGTTACTTCGCCCGCCGTTATGGCGTCAATGCCGTGCCCCGGCTCGATCGCTACATCACCGCGGCCAGTAACGAGGCTTCGCTTCGTTCCATGACGGCGCCGCAATTCTGCGCCCGCTCGGGCGACCTGTTCCAGGCGGTGACGCGGTCCGGCCATGGCCGGCTCTCCAGTTTCGTCGCCCGGCCGGCTTTCGACAGGCTGAACGGGCGCCATCCGGTCGATCCCGAATCGGCCCAGAACCTCGGCCGCTAAGCCGACCCCGCTCCTCCGGGCTTAGGGTGCCTGAAGGCCCAAGCTGATCTAGAAGACGATCTCGACCCGCCGGTTCTGGGGCTCGCGCACGCCGTCGGGGGTCGGCACCAGGGGCTGGGTTTCGCCGCGGCCGAAGACGGCGATGTCCTTCGCGGCGACGCCGTTGCGCATCATTTCCCGCTTCACCGCGTTCGCCCGGCGCAGCGACAGCGCCATGTTGTAGCGCTCCGGCCCGGAACGGTCGGCGTGGCCCGTCAGCGTGATGCGCGTGATCCCGGCCTTGCGGGTATTCGCCGACGCCTGACTGATGACTTGGCGCGCCTCGGGCGTGATGTCGGACTTGTCCCAATCGAAGAACACCAGGAAGGAGCGGGTGATCGGCGGCGCCGGCTTCGGCTTCGGCTTGGCCACCGGCGCCGGTTTCGGTTTGGGCGCCGGTTTCGGCTTCAGCTTCGCCACCGGCGCGGGCTTGGGCGGCGGCGAGGGCCGGGCGGCGGGACGGGGCTTCGCTTCGCCGAAGGTCCAGCGCAGCCCGACGAAGATGGCGTGGCTCCGGTAGTCGGTGTCGAAATTGGTGCCGGTGCTGGTCGTGAGGACGTGATCCTCGGTCGCGAAGTAGCGGTAATCGAGCGTCAGTTGCAAATTGTCGTTGACCCTGTAGGCGGCGCCGGCGATCCCCTGGTAGGCGAACACCGTAGCGTTGTCGTCGACGCTGCCGCCGCCGACCGGGGTGACATCGTTCCAGTCGATGCCGGCGACCCCGGCGCCAACGCCGATATAGGGCGTCAAGCGGCCGCCCGTCTTGATGTCGTAAATGGCGTTGCCCATGAGGCTCCAGGCCGAAACGTCGCCACCGGCGCTCGTGGCACCGACGCTATCGGCGTCGTTCCGCCGGTAGGCGACCTCGGCCTCGAACCTAAATCCGGAGCCCAAGGCGTTGCCGATGGCGGCCTTGACGGCGAAGCCGGGGTCGAAATCGGCCGAGGTGCTAAGCCCGGTGCCGCTGATGTCGGAATCCTCGAGGAAATTGACGCCGCCGGCGATGTCGAGATAGACGTCGATGCCTTCCGCCGCCGCGATGGTGGGCGCCATGGCCAAAAACGCCGCCGCGATCGCGCCGCTACCCAGTCTCATGGCCCATCCCTTCTTTAGCATTGTTCCCTGGTGTCCCCCGGCGAACCGCCGCCACGCCGAGGCACGCAAACCCGATCGGGGCATCCTAGTAGCGGTGCGATGGGTTCCACAAGGGAGTTCTTCCATGGGCAATTAAGGTGACGCATGAATTAAGGTGATGGAATTAAGGTGACAGCTTACTTAATTCCATAGCCCCGAATTGCCGGGACGGGGAATTAGAGCGCTATCCGACCAGATGGAAGCGATTTGATGGGGCAAAACGGTTTCTCGGGTAGGAGCGCCGCGCGGCGCGATGTGGGACATCGGGCAAGCGTCGCGACGCATCCGAGAAGCCGTTTTGCCCCACCGAAGGCCGGGTTCTTTTGCGCCGTGGCGTCGTTGCGCCCCTTTGCCGATGCGCAAGCATCGCCATGCGGGGCGCGCCTAGCCACGACGCAAAATAATCCCGGTCAAACGATTCCATCTGGTCGGATAGTGCTCTAAGTAAGCTGTCACCTTAATTACACCTTAATTAAGGGACGGCCGAGCCGGCGGCGCCGAAATCGGCTATAAGGTGCGATGCGAAACGCCAAGCGCGGCCAAGCGATGTCCATCATCCGCTTCCTTGCCCTCGGGGCCCTCGGGGTTTTCCTTGCCCTCGGGGTTTTCCTTACCGGCGCCGGCCCGGCGGTGGCGGCGGAGCTTCGCGTGCGGGTGACGCAATTGCGCGCGGGCGACGGCGGCGTGCACTTCGCGCTTTACGCCACGGCCGAATCCTTCCCCAAGAAGGACGACCGTTATGCCGGCGCCGAGGTCAAGGCCAAGGACGGCGGGGCGGTTGGGGTGTTTCGCGGCCTGGCGCCGGGACGCTACGCCGTCGCCGTCTATCACGACGAGAACGGCAACGGCGAATTCGATCAGGGGTTTTTCGGCATTCCGCTGGAGGGCTACGCCTTCTCCAACGGCGCCACCGCCTTTTTCAGCGCGCCCGGCTTCGACGAGGCGGCGGTGACGGTGGGCGAAGGCGTCACCGAGATCACCATCGAGATGGCTTACTGACCGCCCCCCCTATTCCGCCGCCGCGCGGTTAGGTTCGGCCACAGACGGCGGTTGCCAGAGGCAGTCGTGACCGATTTCATCGACGTTGTGCAGCCCGAGCAGGGCCATGACCCGGTCCATTTCCTCGCGGAAGATTTCCAGCGCGCGATAGGCGCCGGCCTCGCCCGCGGCGGCGGTGCCGTAAAGCGTCGGCCGGCCCGCCATCACCAGATCGGCGCCCAGCGCCAGGGCCTTGATCACGTCGGAGCCGCGCCGGAAGCCGCTGTCGACGATGACGGTCATGCGCTCGCCCACCCGGGCGGCGATCTCGGGCAGAATTTGAATCGTCGCCATCGAGGAGTCGAGATAGCGCCCGCCATGGTTGGAGACGATCACCCCGTCGGCGCCGCAATCGGCGGCCTTCTCGGCGTCGTCGCCGTTGAGGATCCCCTTGACCACCAGATTGCCGGGCCAGCGGTCGCGCAGCGCCTTGAGGTCGTCCCAAGTCAGCGTATCGTTCTTCAGGCTCGAGCGTTTGAAGTTCTTGGACATCAAGCTGTCCATCAATTCCGGCGGATAATTCTCGAACTTGGGCACGCCGCGCTGGATGAACTGCCGCAACAGGCAGGTGGCGAGCCAGCCGGGCTTGGCCAGCAGTTGAGCGAGCAGCCGGGGAGAGTATTTGAGCGGCACCTCGAAACCGTTCCGGCGATTGTATTCCCGGTTGGGAGGGACCGGGCCGTCGACGGTGACGATCAGCGTCTCGAAGCCGACCGACTTCACCCGTTCGACGAATTTGAGGCTGAGGGCCTTGTCCGACCACATATAGAGCTGGAACCACAACTCGCCGCCCGCCTCCTCGACGATCTCCTCCATCGGCGTCATGGCGTTGGTGGCGAGGGTGCAGGGGATGCCGGCCTTGGCCGCCGCCTTGGCGAGGCCGACCTCGCCGCCATAGCTCAGCAAGCCCGCCGTTCCGGTGGGTGAGATGGCGAACGGCATCTTGATGGTCTTGCCGAATATCTGGGTCTCGAGGCCGCGGGTCGAGACGTTGGCCAGCACGTGGGTCTTGAGCTTGATACCCTCGAAAGCGGCGCGGTTGTTGCGCAGCGCGACCTCGTCCTCGGCGCCCCGGTCGACGAATTCGAAAATGCCCCGGGGCAGTTTTCGCTTCGCCATCCGCCGCAGGTCTTCGATGTTGTAAGCGCCAAGATCGTCCTCGGCCATGGCCGCTCCCTCCCTCGGATTGCCGGCCGCCATCATATCATCCGGGATTCCCCATATCGAGCCCTCCCGGCGGCTTAAGCAAGAGCGTGCGGACCGGCGGATAGGCGGGGCCCTAGGTCTCGTCGCGGAAGTTGATCTCGATGGTGATGCCGTCGGGGTCGGTGAGGAAAAGCTGGTGCAGGGGCTGGCCGGGGACATCGCGCTCACGATAGGCGATGCCGCGCTCGTCGAGGCGCGCCCGGTGATCGTCGAGGCCGCTGGCGCGGAAGGCGACGTGATCGATGGCGCCGGTGCCGGTGTCCTTGCCGCCGCCGCCGATCAGGTGGACGACGGGGCGGTCGTCGCAATAGAGCCAGGCGCCCGGGCCATCGAAGGCCGGGCGCGGGCCGTCGGCGAGACCGAGGATCCCGGTATAGAAGGCGACCGAGGCGTCGAGGTCCGCCGTCACGATGGTGAAATGGTCGAGCGCGCTAAGCGCCATCGCTCCTCTCCCCGGTTGCTTCCTGTCCTTACGGCTTGATTATGCACCATCCGCCGGCGCCTTGGTATCGGCCAAATTGCGTGCGATGGTCTCCTCAGGCGCCCTGGCCTCACGGTCGGAATCTCGTAAACTCTGCTCATCCAAAGCCCTTGGAATATTGGCTGGGATTTAATGAAGACAAATGATTCCAAATCTGGCTTGAATGCGGGTCGTCACCACTAACGCCCGGTAACATCGGGAAAACTATGGTCGCGGTTATGGGTCATCGAGATCGCCTAGTATCGTACACATATACGACCCTCGCATCGGGCGCGCTGTTTGTGATTGCCTTTTGGTTTGGCTACGCTGCGCACGGGGCAAAGGGGCCGGAAAGAATCGGGCCGAAATTTTACGGATACCTGGATTTCTTCGCATATGTCGGTGAATTTATTCCATTGTTTGCGTGGCTGATTTCACCATTCGCCGTCTTTGCTGTCATTACCTATGTATTGACGCGTTGGGTCGGCGGGAGGGCGCAAGGCAAATCTACCTTCCCTTCAGCCCTCGCACTCCTGGTATATACGTTACATTTGTTTTCAATATTTTTCTTGGCCCCGACCATGAGTTCGGCAAACCCAGGCGGCATTAAGACCAACCTAGTATTTAATTTTGCCCCATTTCACCAGTTCCTCGCCGTGGTGTTCTTGGGGTTGATCTGCCTCTTTTTCGGTATCTTAGCCAGGCGAATGGCTGGAAAAGCTAACTAACCTCCCGGATCCGGCGGCGCGGTGACCGCGTTCACCTACGACCACCTCCCGCGCCTGACCGCGGGCCGTCGGCGAGACCGAGGATCCCGGTATAGAAGGCGACCGAGGCGTCGATGTCCGCCGTGTTGATCGTGTAATGGTCGAGCGCGCTTACGGTCATGGCTCTTCTCCCTGGTTGCTCACCTTGATTATGCACCATCCGCCGGAAGCTGGTAAACTCCGCGACGTGATCAACGACATCGAGGGAGCATCAATTCCATGACCAAGACCGTCGATTACTATTATTCCCTGGTCTCGCCCTGGACCTATCTCGGCGGGCCGAGGCTGGATGAGATGACAAGGCGCGCCGGCGCCACGGTCGACTACAAGCCGATGGAGCTGCCCAAGGTCTTCGCCGTCTCGGGCGGGCTGGTGCTGGCCAAGCGCTCGGCCCAGCGCCAGGCCTACCGTTTGGTCGAGCTGGCGCGCTTCCGCGACCGTCTCGGCATGAAGATCAATCTGCACCCCGAATTCTTCCCGGCGTCGGATCATCTCGCCGGGCGCATGGTGGTCGCCGCCACCCGGACCGAGGGCGGCGATCCCGGCAAGCTGACCAACGCCATGCTCGCCGCCGTCTGGGCCGAGGACCGCGACATCGCCGATGCCGGGACCTTGACGGCGATCGCCGATGAGAACGGCATGGACGGCGCGGCGCTGCTGGCGGCGGCGGAAACGGATGAAGTCAAGGCGGCCTACGACGCCAACACGGCGGAAGCGATCGAACGCGGCGTCTTCGGCGCGCCGTGCTACATCTACAACGACGAGCCGTTCTGGGGCCAGGACCGCCTCGAATTCCTCGACCAGGCCCTGGCGAAGGACGGGGATTGAGCCACGGTCAAGGCGCCATTGCCCGGTCGGCATGTACCAATAACTATCAGGATCGATTCACCCTACAATAATCGCGCCGGCGGCGGCGAGCTTGTCGATTTCCTCGGATGAATAGCCGTATTCCGCAAGCACCTCGGCGGTGTGCTGGCCGAAGAGGGGGGCGGGGCGCCTGACGCTGGCCGGGGTGCGCGAGAGCTTGACCGGCGGGCCGAGGGTCTTGACCTTGCCGGCGCGGGGGTGATCGACCTCCAACACCATATTGCGCGCCAGGGTCTGGGGGTCTTGGTGCATCTCGCCGACACTCATCACCGGGCCCGCCGGCACGCCGGCAACCTCGAGCTTGGCGAGCCATTCGGCGCTGGTTCGCTTGCGGAAGAGTTCATTGAGGACCGCTTCAAGCGCGGCGACGTTCTCCATGCGGTCGCGGTTCTCGACAAAGCGGGGATCGTCGCCCAACTCCGGCGTTTCGAGCACGCCCAGCAGCTTTAGCCAGTTGGCCTGGTTGGCGCCGCCGACGGTGATCCAGCCGTCGGCCGTCGGGAACGCCTGATAGGGGGCGGCGACCGGCGAGCCGGTGCCGAGCGCCCCCGGCGAGACGCCCGACGCCAGGGCGAGGGCGGACTGCCAGAAGGTGTGGGTGATGCCGGCCTCGAACAGCGAGGTGTCGACGCGCTGGCCCAGGCCCGAATGCTGGCGCTCGAGCAGCGCGGCGACGATGCCAAGGGATGCGAGGATGCCCGCCGTGATATCGGTGATCGGCGCGCCGGCCTTGACCGGCGGGCGGCCGGCGCCCTCGCCGGTGAAGCTCATCATGCCGCTCATGCCCTGGGCGATGAGGTCGAAGCCGCCCCGGTCGGCATAGGGGCCGGTGCGCCCGAAGCCGGATATTTCGCAATAGACCAGCCTCGGGTTGGCCTCTTTCAACGAGTCGTAGCCGAGACCGAAGCGCTCCATGGTGCCGCGGCGGTAGTTCTCGATCACCACGTCGGCGGTCTTGAGAAGCCGGCGCAGCACCTCCTTGCCGCCCCCGGTCTTCAAATCGACGGCGATGCCGCGCTTGTTGCGGTTCATCATCATGAAGGTCGGCGATTCGCCGGCGATATCGACGGTGGCGAAGCGCCGGGAATCGTCGCCGCCGGGGATCCTCTCGACCTTGATCACCTCGGCGCCGAGATCGGCCAGCAACATGCCGCAGCACGGCCCGGCCATGATGTGGGCGAGCTCGATGATGGTGACGCCTTTGAGAGGCCCGGTCGTGTCCGCCGCCACCTCAGCGCCCCTTGAACTCGGGTTTGGTCTTGGCGAGGAAGGCCTTGTATCCGGTCTGGAAGTCCTCGGTGCCGTAACACGCGTAACCCTCGTCCAGTTCCTCCGCCGTTAGCGGCCCGGGCTCGGCCAGGCGGCGGGCGAACTTCTTGTGCCAGCGGGCCACCAGAGGCGCGCCGTCGGCGATGCGCCTGGCGGTCTCGAAGGCCTCGGTCTCGACCTCGGCGTCGGCGACGACGCGGCTGACCAGCCCCATTTCCTTGGCCTCGTCGGCGCCGAACACCCGTCCCTCGAGCAATATCTCGAGCGCCACCGACCGCCCGACGAGTGAGATCAGCACCTCGATCTCGGGGTAAGCCATCACCAGGCCCAGGCGGTTGATGGGGATGCCGAAGCGGCTCGATTCGCCGCAGATGCGGAGATCGCAAAGCCCGGCGATCTCGAGCCCGCCGCCGACGCAGATGCCCCGGATCATGGCGACGGTCGGGTGGCGGCAGGCGCGGATGGTATCGAGCGTCCCATGCAGGATCTTGCCGTAGGCGCGGGCCTGTTCGACGTTGGACCGCTCGGTCTCGAATTCGGAGATGTCGTTGCCCGGCGAAAAGGACTTCACCCCGGCGCCGGTGACGACGATGCAGCGCACCCGGTCGTCCGCCGACAGCTCGCCCATGACCTCGCCCAGGCGTAGCCACATCGGCTTGGTCATGGCGTTGAGCTTCTCGGGGCGGTTGAGGGTGACGGTGGCGATGGTGCCGTCGCGCTGAACCAGGATCCGATCGGTCATCGTCGCGACCGGCGCCCGCCTCAGGCCCGCGCCCGGCCGGCCATCTCGATGACCTCGCCGGCCTTGAGCGAAGCGGCGAGGGAATCGAGCGCCGCCGCGACGCCGCCCTTGGAATGGGGAATGCCGGCGAGCGTCAGGCCCATCTCGACGCCAGAGAGGGTGCCGGCGAGCATGAGGTCGTTGAAATCGCCGAGATGGCCGATGCGGAAGACCCTGCCCTTGAGCTTGCCGAGGCCGTTGCCGAGCGACATGTTGAAGGCGTCTAGGATCACCCGGCGCAACGCGTCGGCGTCGCAGCCCTCGGGCACCATGACGGCGGTCAGGGAATTGCTGTATTCCGCCGGGTTACGGCAGACGGTCTCGAGCCCCCAGGCAGTAACGGCGCGCCGGGTCGCCTCGGCCAGGCGGGCGTGGCGGGCGAAGACGTTATCCAGGCCTTCCTCCTCCAGCATGGCGATGGCCTCGCGTAACCCGTAAAGCAGGTTGGTCGCCGGCGTGTAGGGGAACCAGCCGTCGGCGTTCATGCTCAGCATCGCGCCCCAGTCCCAGTACGACCGCGCGAGCCCGGCCGACTTCGCCGCCGCCAGCGCCTTCTCGCCGATGCCGTTGAACGACAGGCCCGCCGGCAGCATCAGGCCCTTCTGCGATCCGGCGATGGTGACGTCGACGCCCCATTCGTCCTGGCGGTAATCGATCGAGGCCAGGGATGAGATGGTGTCGACCATGAACAGCGCCGGATGGCCGGAACGCGCGATCGCCTCGCCGATCTCCGCAATCCGGCTGGCGACCCCGGTGGAGGTCTCGTTATGGACCACGCAGACCGCCTTGATCCCGTGCTCCCGGTCTTCGTTCAGGCGCTGCTCCACGGTCTCGGGATCGGCGCCGGCGCGCCAGTCCCCGGCGACGAAGTCGACATCAAGCCCCAGGCGTTCGGCCAGGTCCCGCCACAGGATGGCGAATTGGCCGGTCTCGAACATCAAGAGCTTGTCGCCGGGCGAAAGCGTGTTGACCAGCGCCGCCTCCCACGCGCCGGTGCCCGATGAAGGATAGATGACCACCGGACCCGAGGTCCCGAAGATGCCCTTCAAGCCGTCGAGCACGCCCGCGGCCAGGCGGTTGAACTCGGGCCCCCGATGGTCGATGGTCGGCGCGTTGAGCGCGCGCAGGATGCGGTCGGGTACGTTGGTCGGCCCGGGGATTTGCAGGAAGTGGCGGCCTCTTGGCGGCGGCATGGTCGGCGTCCAGGCTTGAGGATAAAGAAGCTTCCGCGAAGACCCGAGACCCCCGTCCGTGGCCGTTCGCGCAGCGCACGCATTATGGCGGCAAATTGGGGCGATCTCAAGCCATTCCCTGGTCTGCGGGGGGGGCGGAATATACCCGAATTGCAACGGGTTACGCCGTGAAGCGGCGGAAGCTCCGGGTGATGACGCGGTTCCAAAATACAGGTCCCGGTGATAGTAAGTACGAGATGGGGTATAGGTTGATAAGGTGTTGAAAGTAGGGGAGAGGGAATAGGGCTCTGTCCCTTTTACGGCTATAAATGGGACCACCCCAAATATTAATGGTTGTACAAGATTAGGTTCGTGACGAACTGTCAGCAAGGGCCCTCGTCTTCCCAATCATCGTCTTCTCTCGTACCTTGCTCCCGACGCCGTACCCGCGCGGCAAACTCTTCATAGGACATTCCGTCGATGGCGTAGCCTTGGAGCAAGTCGTTGTAGTCGTCGAACCGACCCCGGGCATCTGGCAGCTCCTCGGGCAAGATTTCGGAGATGAATTTCGTCAGGTACGGGCCGGGCTCGTTGCCGAGCCTGATATCGTGAAAGCCAAGCAGGTTCTTGTCCTTGGCTTTGGTAGCGAGTTCATGATCGGCAGCAGGGTAGCGCTGATTGTAGGTCTCCCAGACGAGGACGCCACAGGGCTTGAGGATGCGGCGTGTCACATAAGGAATACGCCGAGCAATGAGTACGGGCACAGCGTTTAGGTAGAGGCACTTCGCGAGGAGTTCCTTGACCTCCAGCCGGTTGATGTACATCCACTCTCGAATGTTCTTGATCTCGATACCGACCCAGCCCGCCGTTGAGTGACGGGCGAGAAAGTCGAGCTTCCGGTCGCCCGGGATTTCTCTGCCGGAGATTCCGGTGGGGGGCTCTTCTTTGCGGAAAAGGGTACTGTCGTCGTGCGTCTCCAGATCATGAAATCGACCGAAGGTTTCAAGGGTCTCTTGGGAGCAGAAGGCACGATAGGCTGCGATCTCAAGGGCTTGGCCGACCCGCTTTGTGAACGCTTGGCGCATGATTGCCTGATGGATCGGCTCCTGCTCCTGCAAGCGTTCGGTGAGGGTAGTGGGGGGTGTATTGTCGAGATGAAACCAGGGGATATTGCGCTTGGTGAGGCGGATGATCCGGCCTTCTTTGATGAGCTCGCGGCGGGCCTCGGTGAGAATATGGGGATCGATCCGCTGATTATAGGGGCCAGCATCGGCGATCTTTTGCTCGAGGGTACGGCCAAGCGCGACGGTGTGTTTCTGGAGAATGTTAACAAGTCTGCGGCGGGCGATCTCCTTACGTTCAGAGCGTGTTGCCACCGGCGTTACCCCTTGGTGGTGTTTATATAGATAGGAGTATGTCTTGTCGGGTCTGTTACGAATGGTTAATTGGCCTAAAACTGACCTTGAATTCTAACATTCCGTGACATGGTTTCAAGGAGGCTCATGACATCACCGTAGTGGGCCGCATAGGGAATTCACGCATAAGGAGTAGTATGAAAAGCTCATTCTATTTGTAAGTGTAGTCGGTTGATATAGCAGGTGCGGCGCAGGTCGGTGCGCACCGCAGGCATGGTTCCTCGGCTGGCGAGGGGGCGGAAAATTACCGAATCACAAAGAGTTATGCCGCAACCTGGAACAACTGCCCGGCAATCACGCGGTTCCAAAATGCCCTGCCCGGTGATAGTAAGTACGGGAGTGCGTGTTCGGCGCACGGACAAAACAAGGGCGCGAGAGTGGCCGATCGAGGGCGAAAATCAGGCAACGGGCAGGGCGGCGCCTTCGCCGCCAGGCTTGGCAAGGAGATCGAGGGCGAGGTGCTGTTCGACCGCTTCAGCCGCGGGCGCTACAGCACCGACGCCTCGATCTACCAGATCGAGCCCGTCGGCGTCGTCATCCCGAAGACGCCGAGGACATCGCCCGCGCCATCGCCATCGCGGCCGAGGAAGGCGTGCCGGTTCTGCCGCGCGGCGGCGGCACCTCCCAATGCGGTCAGACGGTGGGCAAGGCGCTGGTGCTCGACACCTCCAAATATCTCAAAAATGTCATTGAGATCGACACCGACGCCCGCCGCGTGACGGTCGAGCCCGGCATCGTGCTTGATAAGTTGAACGCCATCCTCGAGCCCCACGGCCTGTTCTTCCCGGTCGATCCCTCGACGGCTTCGCGCGCCACCATCGGCGGCATGGCCGGCAACAACAGCTGCGGCGCGCGGTCGATCCGCTACGGCAACATGGTCCACAATGTCCACGCCATCGACGCCGTGCTGGCCGACGGCGAGCGGATGCGGTTCGCGGAAACGCCGGCGGACCTCGATAGAGTCGGCGGATCGCGGCGCTATCAGGCATTGGTGCGCCGCATGCGGTCGCTGGGCGAGCGCGAGGCGGGCGAGATCGCGGCGCGTTTCCCCAAGCTGCTGCGCCGCGTCGGCGGCTACAACATCGACACGCTGGGGCCGGGGGGTCACAACATGGCCCGTCTCCTGGTCGGTTCCGAGGGGACGCTCGGCTTCTTCACCCGGATCGAGCTCGACCTTCAGCCGATCCCGGCGCACCGCGTCATGGGGGTGTGCCATTTCCCGACCTTCTATCAGGCGATGGACGCGACGCGGCACATCGTCACCCTGGAGCCGAGCGCGGTGGAGCTGGTGGACCGCACGATGATCGACCTGGCGCGCGAGATCGACATCTTCCGCCCGGCGATCGAGCGTTTCGCCGATGGCGCGCCCGAGGCCCTGTTGCTGGTCGAGTTCGCCGGCGAGGATCAGGGCGCGCTGACGCGCAAGCTCAAGCGCCTCGATGAGATGATGGGCGATCTCGGCTTCGCCGGCGCGGTCATCCGCGCGGTCGAGCCCGGGTTCCAGAAGGACATCTGGGAGGTCCGCAAGGCCGGGCTCAACATCATGATGTCGATGAAGGGCGATGGCAAACCGATCTCCTTCATCGAGGACTGCGCCGTCGGCCTCGACGATCTGGCGGAATACACCAAGCGGCTCGACGAGTTGTTCGAAAGGCACGGCACCAGAGGCACCTGGTACGCCCACGCCTCGGTCGGCTGCCTGCATGTGCGCCCGGTCCTCAACATGAAGGACGAAGGCGACGTCAAGAAGATGCGCGCGATCGCCGAGGAGGCCTTCGCCATGGTGCGCGAGTACAAGGGCTCGCACTCGGGCGAGCATGGCGACGGCCTGGTGCGCTCCGAGTTCCACGAGGCCATGTTCGGGCCGCGGATCACCCACGCGTTCGAGGAGGTCAAGCGCGCCTTCGATCCCGACGGCCTGTTCAATCCCGGCAAGGTGGTCAACCCGTCGCGCATGGACGACCGCTCCTTGTTCCGCTACCCGCCCGATTACGCCGCCCGGCCCCTGGAAACCGCGCTCGACTGGTCGGCGTGGGGCGGCTTCGCCGGCGCCGTCGAGATGTGCAACAACAACGGGGCGTGTCGCAAGGCCGAGGGCGGCGTCATGTGCCCGTCCTACCGCGCCACGAATGATGAGATCCACGTCACCCGGGGGCGGGCGAACTCGCTGCGCCTGGCGATCACCGGCCAGCTCGGCGCCGATGCCCTCACCTCCGACGGGATGTACGAGACCATGGAGCTTTGCATCTCCTGCAAGGCGTGCAAGCGCGAATGCCCCACCGGCGTCGACATGGCGAGGATGAAGATCGAGTTCCTCCACCATTACCGGAAGCGGCGGGGCTTGAGCGTGCGCGACCGGCTGTTCGCCTATCTGCCGCGCTACGCCCCCGTTGCCAGGCGATTGGCGCCCATCCTCAACTTGCGCGATCGGCTGCCGGGCCTGGCCCACCTGAGCGAGGCGGTCCTGGGCCTGAGCGCGCGGCGCCGGTTGCCCCGCTGGCGGCGCGATGATTTCTGGTCGAATGGCGCGGCGGGAAAATTGGCCGGCGAGGTACATTCAGGGCGCCAGGTCGTCCTCTTCGTCGATACCTTCAACGCTTATTTCGAGCCCGAGAACGCCACCGCCGCCGTCGCCGTCCTCAAGGCCGCGGGTTACGGCGTGCACATCGCCCGCCCGCCCGCCGGCGGCCGTCCGCTCTGTTGCGGGCGCACTTTCCTGTCCGCCGGGCTGATCGAGGAGGCCAAGGTCGAGGCGAGGCGCCTGATGGACGCGCTGAAGCCCCATGTCGATGCCGGCGTCAAGGTGATCGGCCTCGAACCCTCGTGCCTCCTGACCCTGCGCGACGAGTTCAAGGTGATGCTGCCCGGCGCGGAAACCGACGCCCTGGCGTCGAGCGCCCTGTTGTTGGAAGAATTCCTCGGCCTCGAGCACGGGGCCGGGAAGCTACGCCTCGATCTCAAACCGGTGCCGTGGAAGCGCGCCCTGGTGCACGGCCATTGCCATCAGAAGGCCTTCGGCCTCATGGGCGCCAGCGAGACCGCCCTTGGCCTCGTCCCCGGGCTCGAGGCCGAGATTATCGACGCGACCTGTTGCGGCATGGCCGGGGCGTTTGGCTACGAGGCCGAGCATTACGAACTGTCGATGGCGATCGCCGGGCTCGACCTCCTGCCCGCCGTCGACGCCGCCGGGGAGGACACGGTGCTGATCGCCGCCGGCACCAGTTGCCGCCACCAGATCCGCGACGGCGCCGGGCGCGAAGCCATCCACATCGCGCGCCTGCTGGCCACCGCGCTCAAGTGATTTCGCTTTTGAATTTTCAGTAGCCCAGCGCGCAGCCGTCCTTGCGGGGCTCGGAGGCGCCGGTCAGCACGCCTTCTTCCCGGTCGATGCGGATCGCCTGGCCGCCGCCGATGGGCTTGCCCGGCGCCGTCAGTTCGTGGCC
>JADFJG010000144.1 GCA_022566265.1 Pseudomonadota bacterium
GCCTTCGGTCGTTGAGCCACGGCCGGAGGGTATCGATGGTGGATCTCCATCATCCTCGGCTCTCGATCGTTCGGCAATGCGGCTTGGTCTCGATCAGCCGCTCGTCGTTCTACTATGAGGGCAAGGGGGAGAACCCCTTGAACCTGAACCTCATGCGCCTGATCGACGCGCAGTTCCTGGAGACGCCGTGGTATGGCTCGCGCCAGATGGCCCGGCACCTGCGGCGCCTGGGCTACACGGTCGGACGCAAGCGAGTGCGCCGGCTGATGCGGCTGATGGGCCTCCAGGCGATCTACCAGAAGCCCAGGACCAGCGATCCGCATCCCGATCACCGGATTTACCCCTACCTGCTGCGCGGGCTCGCCATCGAGAGGGCGAACCAGGTCTGGTGCACCGATATCACCTACATTCCCATGCGCCGGGGTTTCTTGTACCTGGTGGCGATCATGGACTGGTGGAGCCGCAAGGTTCTCGCCTGGCGGCTCTCCAACACCCTGGACGTTGATTCTTGCGTCGAGGCCCTGGAGGCGGCTCTGGCGCGCCATGGCAAGCCGGAGATCTTCAACACCGATCAAGGCAGCCAGTTCACCAGCGCAACCTTCACGCAGGTCCTCAAGGACGCCGGCGTGAAGATCTCCATGGACGGCAGAGGCCGGTGGATGGACAATGTTTTCATCGAGCGGCTATGGCGTTCGCTGAAATACGAATGCGTCTATCTCCAGGCCTTCGAGACCGGCTCCGAGGCGCGGGCCGGGATCGGTCGCTGGATCGACTACTACAACACTTCGAGGCCTCACTCGGTGTTCGATGGACGAACCCCCGAGGAGGTCTATACTGGGCGCGACGCGCCATCTCCGGGGCATGCCCCGGAGATGGCGCCAGAGGCGCTGGCGGCGTGAAAACCATCATGGGATCCCACCTAACAATCGCCGCCAAGCTGTCCAACGATTGGGGTCCACCTCTCTGGTCGAGCGCGACGGGCGTGTATCGTCACATCACGTTCCGAACGTGAACGCCAAGACACTGCGCAAAATCCTCGCACACGCATGCGAGCCGCAAGTCCTATCTCATGACCGATGCGTCCAACGTTTATACCAAAACAGGCCGCGAGTTCTCGGGCCACGGCACCGTCAACCACTCGATCAACGAATATGTACGCGGCGGGTTCTGGTACACAAACACCGTCGAAAACTACTTCTCGATCCTCAAGCGCGGCATCACTGGCGTATACCAGCACGTCAGCCAGCAACACCTGAAACGCTATCTCGGCGAATTCGATTTCCGCTACAACGAGCGCGAGGGCCTGGGTGTCACTGACGATGAACGCGCCACAAAGGCCCTCAAGGGCATCACCGGCAAGCGCCTGACATATCGGCGGACTAACGAAGCGCGAGCCTAGCGAGCGCCGCGTTCTTTCTTACGACGAGGTTTTGAAGCGACTTTTGACTCGCGGCGCTTCCCGATAGGCTTATGAGGCTGTGGCGGCGTGTTCAACATGCGCCGGACCGTGCGTTCGAACCGTTCCTCCGCACCGGCTTCGGTCTCGATGTCTTCCGGTTTTAGCTTTTTAGGAGGATTTACCATGAATCAGATTTCCGAACATGAACGATTAAGTATGCATATTGGGCGTTCCATTACATCATGGCAATCGGTTGAAAGCGGTTTGTTTTTGCTCTACGCAAAACTCATCGCGAGCCCTAATCTTGCGGCAGTCTCCGCTTCTTACCATTCAATCATGAATTTCAATATACGACTCGATTTGGTTGATGCAGCAGCACAGATCATGCTTGAGAAATCCCCGTATCTTGATAGCTGGAATAAATTGCGCGAAAGATGCGAAACCGCTTCAAGATTACGAAACAAATTGGCACATTTTACCGTCGTCACAGACACACGAAAGAATGTGCGACATAAAGTTTATCTCACACCAACCTTTTACGACAGCACAACAAATCGGAAATACCGTAAGAAAGCACGACCACGGTTAAACTGGAAAGAAGTGCTCAAATATGAGGGCCGGTTCGAGAGACTCAGCTTGGAACTTGAGCGTTTTTCGAACAAGTGTTAGCCGCCAAAGCCGCCTCCAATATTCTTCGAACAAACACCCCATCACCTGGAGAGCAATATCCCCATCGCGAGTAGCTGTGTAGTGCATCCATGCCCGCCTCTATCATCTCAGGCGTGATCTCGACCTCCGCGCCAACCTGTCGTTCCTGAGATGGTTTTGTCCCCATGTTCTTTCAAATATACAATTGCCAAGACTCGAGACGCTGTATCCGAGACTGGCGGCACTTTCACCGGAGTAATACCAAAGGTCCTGGATCGTGCCGAAACCCGACCGCCGCGCTGTTCGGTTTCGACGAGATCGAGACCACGGTCCGCGTTGCGCGCAATGCGTAGTCCAGCGCATTGGCCTGTGCGCTAGGCGCCGCCGCGGCTGGTAAACGGCACCCTGATCCAGTGCTCCATCGAGGAGGCCGAAGAGCCGCGCCTCGGCATGGCGGGCTTTACCTCCTACACCGAAACGATGTCGGTCTACGGCACCGAGAGGACCTTCATCGACGGCGACGCCAGCGCCGGCAGGATCGCCAGGGCGTCGTCCTGGCCAGGGCCGGGGCCGGTATCTAACACGATCGGGCGTGGGGTCATAACCGGGATTCCCGCCCGCCGCGCTATCGGCGCAGCCGGTCTGCCGCCCGGTCTTTCACGACGGGACGCCCGCTGCCGAATCGCCCGGCTGGAACAGCCCCTTTTCAAATCGCCCTCGACTCCCGCGACCAAGAGGCGGAATATGGACGCCGGCAAAAGGCATTTAGTTAGAATGAACTAGGGAGGAAAAGCTTCATGAAACGCGCGCTTGCAATGGTCACCACCGCCCTCTTCGTGGGCATCATCGCCACGGCCGCCGGCGCCGCGGAGGTGCGGGTGCTGAACTGGCAGGGCTACGGGACCGACGAGCCCTGGGCGCTCGAGCTGTTCGAGGCCAAGACCGGCTACAAGGTGGTTCACGACAATTTCAATTCCGAACAGGAAATGCTGACCAAGCTGCGGACCAGCCCCGGCGCCTATGACGTGGTGCTGATCAACAGCGCCTTCACCGGCCAGGCCGCCGAGGAGGGTCTGATTCAGGCGATCGATCCCTCGACCATCAGCAACTTCGACGATCTCGACGCCAACCTGCGGAGCAATCCCGCCTTCCTGCGAGATGGCAAGCTTTACGGCGTCGCCTGGACCTGGGGCGTCACCTCGATCGGCTACAACGAGGACAAGATTCCCGATCCCGGCACCAGCATCTCGATCCTCTGGGACCCCGCCTACGCCGGCAAGGTGGCGCTGCGCGACGACGCCGTCGAGGCGGTTTCCATCGCCGCCCTGGCGACCGGCCAGGACATGAACGACCCGGCCGATCTCGACGTCATCCGCGACAAGCTGCGGGCGCTGAAGTCCCAGATCAAGACCTTCTGGTCGTCCGAGGACGAGTGGAACAAGGAGTTTTCCGCCGGCACTTTCGACGTCGCCATCTACTGGTCGGGCTCGGCCTCGCGCAGCAAGAAGGCCTACGGCCTGCCGGTCGGCTTCCTGATTCCCGACGAGGGCGCCATCGCCTGGCTCGACGGGCTGTCGATCGCCACCGGCGCGCCCAACCCGGACGGCGCCGCCAAGTTCATCGACTTCATGGTCAGCCCCGAGCACTACGTGCGCTGGGACAACGATGTCGGCGCGCCGGCCTCGGCCAACTTGGTGGCCACCGGCCAGCTTCCGGCCGACGCTTTCAACCGCAAGGTTCTCGGCGACCCCAAGGCAACGGCGAACCTGCAATTCATGGCGCCGCTGCCCGACGAGCGCCGCGAGGCGTTCCTCGAGTTGTGGGAGGAAACCAAGACCTACTACGCCGATTGAACATGACCCCGGGGTCCCGCGAGAAGTCGCGGGCCCCGTTCTTCTCACGGCTGGTAGTTGGGCGATGACCGAGGCGAAACGGCGCTTGTGGACCATAGTGGGGCTGACGGCGCCGGCCTATCTGTGGCTGACCCTGACCATCTTCCTGCCGCTTTCGGCCATGCTGTTTTTCAGCTTTCTGGTCAAGGCGCCGTTCGGTGGCCGCGAGATCGAATTCACCCTCAAGCATTACGACGCCTTCCTCACCAAGTCCTACCTGCAGGTCCTGACGTGGCGCTCCCTGACGCTCGGGTTCCACGTCACCGCGATCTGCATCGCCGTGGGCTTTCCCGCGGCTTACGTGCTGGCCAAGCAGGTGCGCGGGCGTTGGCGCGAGGCCTTGTTCCTGCTGGTGGTGCTGCCGTTCTGGAGCAACGCCCTGGTGCGCATTTTCTCCTGGACAATAGTGCTGCGCCCCGACGGTGTTCTCGACCGCGCCGCCCAGTTCGTCCTGCCGGGGCTGCCGACCTTCGACCTGGCCCACTCCTACCCGGCCATCGTCATCGGCCTGGTCCATTCCTACCTGCCCTACATGATCCTGACCTGCTATCTCTCGCTGCAGGCGATCGACGATTCGCTGATCGAGGCGGCGCGCAGCCTCGGCGCCTCGGGCTTCACCATCCTGCGCCGCATCATCGTGCCCCTCGGCCTGCCGGGGCTCGCCACCGGCTCGATCCTCATCTTCGTGCCGGTGATCGGTTCGTTCTTCGAGCCCCGCCTGCTCGGCGGACTCCAGGGCATCATGCTGGGCACGGTCATCGAGGACCAGTTCACGGCGGTCTTCAACTGGCCCCTGGGGGCGGCGCTGTCGTTCATCCTGCTGCTCATCGTGCTGGCCATCCTGGCGGTCTCCTGGCCGCTGTTGCGCGGCGTCATGAGGGCGGCGTGACGGCGGCGCGCATCGCCGGCCTCGCCGGTCCGCTGGTGCTCGGCCTGGTGCTGGCGTTCCTCTACCTGCCCATCGTGGTACTCGCCCTCATGGGGTTCAACGAGTCGGTGCATTACGAGCTGCCGTTCCGCTTCAGCACCCGATGGTACGAGCGCCTGCCCGGCAACGAGCGGCTGATCACCGCGACCCTCAACAGCATCTGGCTGGCGCTCGCCAACACCGTGATCGCCACCACGCTGGGCACCATGGCGGCGTTGGCCTTTGCGCGCTACCGGTTTCGCGGCCGCACCCTGATGCGGCTCCTGTTGTTTCCGCCGATCACCATTCCCTGGCTGATCATCGCCATCGCCATGCTGGTGCTGTTCTTCTGGACCGGCATCGGCCGCGGTCTCCATGCCATGCTGCTGGGCCACGTCGCGCTGTCGCTGCCCTACGTCATCATCGTCGTCGGCGCCCGGCTGGCGAGCTTCGGCGTCGAGCTCGAGGAGGCCGCCGCCAGCCTGGGGGCAAGGCCGCTCCAGGTGTTTTTCCGGGTCAGCTTGCCGATGATGGCGCCCGGCATCGTCGCCGCCGCGCTGTTCGCCTTCGCCATATCGTTCGACCAGTTCGTGATCTCGTACTTCCTGGCGCCGCCCGGAGTCTCGACCCTGCCGGTGGAAATCTATTCGGCGATCCGCAAGGGCTTCACCCCCGAGGTCAACGTCATCTCCACGGTGGTGATCGTGATCTCCATGGGCATCTTGCTGCTGTTCGCCCGGTTCTCGCGCTTCGGCGGCGAGCGGTGAGCGCGGTCGAGGTCAACGGCGTCACCAAGCGCTACGGCGAGACCGCGGCGCTCGATGGCGTCACCCTCGACTTCGCCGACGGCTCGTTCTGTTCGCTGCTGGGCCCCAGCGGCAGCGGCAAGACCACCCTGCTGCGCGCCATCGCCGGCTTTATCGAGCCCGACAGCGGCGAAATCACCATCGGCGGGGTATCGGTGGAGAACATCCCGGTGCGCCGTCGCGGCATCGGCATGGTGTTCCAGAACTACGCGCTGTTTCCCCACATGACCGTGTTCGACAACGTCGCCTTCGGCCTCGCGGTGCGCGGCACGCCGGCGGGCGAGATCGCCGGGCGGGTGCGCGACATGCTGGCCCTGGTCCGGCTGGCGGGGTTCGAGGAGCGCAAGCCGCGCCAGTTGTCTGGCGGCCAGCAGCAGCGCGTCGCCCTGGCCCGCGCCCTGGTCACCAAGCCCAAGGTGCTGCTGCTCGACGAGCCCCTCGGCGCGCTCGACCGCCGGCTGCGCGAGGAAATGCAGATCGAGCTGCGGCAGATCCAACGCAGCGTCGGCATCACCACCATCTTCGTCACCCACGACCAGGAAGAGGCGCTGACCCTGTCGGACCGCATCGCCATTATCGACCAGGGGCGGGTGGTCCAGGTTGGCGCGCCGAACGACGTCTACGAGCGGCCCGAGACCGCCTTCGCCGCGCGCTTCCTGGGCGACGCCAACTTCATGGAGGGCGTCGCCGGCGGGGACGGCATGGTGGCCACCACCGCCTTCGGGCCGGTCCGCACCGCCGACCCGCTGCCCAACGCGGGCGCACCGGTGATGCTCGCCGTGCGGCCCGAGAAAATGCGCCTCGTCAAATCCACCGAGGGCGCCGAAAGCGGCGGCGACAACCGAATCGAGGGCACGGTGCGGCAAACCGTGTTCTCGGGCAACAGCGTGACCTATATCGTGGCGGTGGGCGACGAGGTCGTCCGTGTCTTCGCTCAGAATCGCGGCGACGAGGTGTTCGACGTGGGCGACGCGGTCGTGATCCTGTGGTCGGCGCGCCATAGCGTGACGGTGAAACCATGACCCAGAATATCCGGCCCATAGGTCCCGACGCGGTCCATGTCTGCGTCGACATGCAGCGCGTCTTCGCCGAGCGGACCGCCTGGCACACGCCCTCGATTCCGACCATCCTGCCGGCCATCGTCCGCCTTGCCGGGCACTGTCCGGATCGCACCGTGTTCACCCGGTTCCGCACGCCACCGAGGGCAAGCGACGCCCCGGGTAACTGGCGGCGCTTCTACCAACGCTGGGCCGAGCTGACCACCGACGTACTGGGCGCGGAGATGCTCGACGTGATGGCCGAGCTGGCAAGCTTCGCGCCGCCCGCCCTGATCGCCGACAAGACCACCTATTCGGCCTTCGAGAGCGCCGCGTTCTGCGCCATGCTCGACGATCTCGGCTGCCACACCATCATCTGCACCGGGGTCGAGACCGACGTCTGCGTGCTGGGCACGGTGATGCAGGGCATGGACCGGGGCTATCGGGTCATCCTCGCCGAGGACGGCGTCCACGGCTCGTCGCCCGAGGCCCACCGGGCGACCCTGGACCTGGTCTACCGGCGCTTCGAGGACCAGCTCGAAATCGGCCCGACCGACGAGATCATCGCCAACTGGCCGGCGCCATGACCGGCCGCGCCGCAACCGGCCGAGAGGTTCCCCCGGCCCGCCACTGGAAC
>JADFJG010000145.1 GCA_022566265.1 Pseudomonadota bacterium
TCTAAAAAGCCGTGAGAACTTCAAGCAGGACCGTGCTGCCGCGCTCGCCGAGTGGCGTCAACTCGCCGCGTAAGAGTCCTGACCACTTCTGATCAGCCAGCTTACGCCCAGTTAGTCTGACAATGCCTCGTGGACCGCTTTTACGATTTTCCTCGGGGTGCAAAGGTGTTCGCGTCCGATGAATTCCATGGCCGCAAGAGCGACATGGAGCTCCGACCGATGGCACGGGCTTTCGAGCGCCATGAGCGTGAGCAAGATTTCCTCGGCGAACGCATTCGGCGTGAGAGTGTTCGGCTCGATAGCGGGGTAAGAATTGAATTCGTGCACTTGCCGCTTTTTTCCGGTGGCAACACGCTCATGGGTCGGTACGAGCTGGCCGGCGATGCCACCCGCATCGCGTTGGTGTGGCGCGGCGAAATGTACGATTCGGTGATCGGGAAACTTTGGAGCCACAAGGCCGCGAGTTTCCAGCTGCCACTCATGCATCGTCGCATGAGTGTGTTCATTCACTTGCCGGACGATTGGCCCGTGCGAGACGATGCCTACCGCCTCAACTTGGCCCGGACCGATAGTGGCGAACAGGTGGAGGTGGAAGATTTCCAGGCGGACGTGCGGGCGGCCAGACCGAAGTGGGTGCGCGACCTTGTTGAGAGGGCGCAGGCGCCGCGCCATGCCACCGACATGAAGGAAGTCGAGGAGATACTCCAGAAGCGCCTGCGCGAAGCCCGCATCAGGCTCCCCGATGCTGCCCTCTCCGGCACGTCTGTGGCGACGGCGGGTGGCTCCGGTTCCGGCACTGAAACAGGGCGGGGCACGCCCAATGTGCCGATGGTGACCGACCCGGATGCGCCGGCGCCGACGCCGAGGCCGAGTGGCCCATCGGCCAAGGCGCCCGGCCGCAGGAAAACTAAGGCGCGGCGGGCGGTGAGCCGAGCTCCGCACATCGTGTGGCTGGACAAGGACGAACAGGTCAAAGAGGGAGAGCTCGAGGAGCGGGCGGGGAAATACGAGGACGTCGAGAACGTTCTGTACCTCAACGCTCTGCACTCATCTGTAGCCGGCAAGGTCAAGTTCCTGGAGGACCGTTACGCCCCGCAGGTGTCTCTCGAGGCTGTACGCGATGAGATTATCGATCAGGTGAAGGTCGCCATGGCCCTTCACATCGGGACCACTGTCGTATGCGCCCTGGCGAAGGAAGGCTTGAGGACCTGGGAAGTTATTGATCTGGAAAAGGCCTCCTCCTCGGAGGCCCTGACGGTGTCAGCGGATAATAGCGAAATGCTGATGCGCGACATCCAGATAAGCCTCGGCAATCGCGCATCATTCAAGGCGGCGAAAATTGCCTGAGTGGCGATGGTTGATCGAGGAGTATCGTCTACGAACTACGGGCCGCCGCACACAGGCACAGCAGCCACGAAAACGCGTTGTACGGCCCTCCCCCACTCGGCCAAGGCAAGGCGGGCTTGCAAACATCTTGCAAAACTGGAGCAGGCCCGTGGCCGCCAGCCGACTGACAGGGAATCAAAAAATGGTGCCCAGGGGCGGAATCGAACCACCGACACGCGGATTTTCAGACAGCGTGCCGTGATCGCGAGATGCCCTTTGCGAACAAGAGCAAATAAAGGCGGTTGCGCGCCCGGGATTTGAACCTACAAGCGCACCGGCAAGATCAATGATTCTCGTTGTTTGCGTGCCCCCGCAACCAGCTTCAAACGATTTTCCTCAACTCGAGCATGGTAGGGTCTTGAGCAAATTCTGCCCCCGATTTGAACCTGCGGCCGAACCAGTGGGCTATTCCCTGAACCAGGAGATGCATTCCCTGTTCCCGTGTTATAATTCCCTGTTCATTGTCTAGAATTCCCTGTTCCATTGCGTAGGGAATTCTCCCGTAAATGATTGAAAGTGTGTGGGAATATCCAGCGCGCAATCATGGATTCCCTGTTTTTTTGCGTTTTTTCCCTGTAAATCGGGGGTTATCAGGGAATTTCGATAGAGACGGGTTCGCAGCAGACTGCGTCCTCCGCCATTCGCCTTCGCTGCTGCGCAGCTACGGCGGAATGAAACCAGGAGCGAAGGCGAATGCCACGCCGTAGCTTTAGCGAAGGCGGGCTAAATGCATTTCGTTTACATCCTTGAGAGCAAATCAAGCTCCGGTCGGTATTACGTGGTTTGACAACCGACGTTCAACGGCGCGTCAAGGAGCACAATGAAGGGAAATCAATTCATACCGCCAGACACGGTCCCTGGAAACTCGCGGCGTACATCGCGTTTGAGAATCGGAGTAAGGCGTTCAAATTCGAGCGATACTTGAAAACCGGATCCGGAAGAGCGTTCGCAAAAAGACACTTCTGAGCGAGGCCGTGGTTCGTGGCGGTGACGAAGGCGCCGCCAGGGACGGCCTTGCCGTTCCCAGGGCTGAAAAAGAGATGATGTCGGCGCGGATGCAGTCATCGACCCGCCTGTTTCGGCCTGGATTGTATTAATGGGAGACACAACCAATAGTCACGCGATAGGTAGTTGGGCGTCTCGACCCGCGCCGCCCGTCTCCGGGCCGCCCGCCGGTAATTCGGGATTCTGTTGCCGGAAAAGTTGTATCCGGATAGTCTCGCGGCGTTGGCGTCAACACTGGCGTCCCAGAATAATAAGTTTCAGGAGAGGCACTCGGATGAACGACGAGTTCGGCGACAAATACATCGACATTTACGACCATTATGTCCACAGCCCTGAACCAAGGCGCGTGTTCCTGAAGAAGCTGGCCAAGGCCGCCGGCGGGACCGTGGCGGCGGCGGCTTTGCTGCCCTGGCTCGAGGGCACGGGGGCGGAAGCCGCCATGGTGGCCCCGGGGGACGGCCGGCTCACCACGGCAATGGTAAGCTTCGCCGGAACCGGCCAGGGCATGAAGGCCTACGTGGTCCGGCCCAAGGGATCGGCCAAGCTTCCGGCGGTGGTGGTGATCCACGAAAACCGGGGGCTCACGCCCCACATCCGGGACGTCGCCCGCCGCATGGCGCTCGAAGGGTTCCTGGCGGTGGCGCCGGATATGATGGCGCCGATCGGCGGCACGCCGAACGACCGTGACAAGGCGCGTGACCAGCTCTACGACATCCCGGGCGCCGACGTGATGAAGAACCTGGTGGGCACCGCCGCCTTCGCCAGAACCCACGAATACTCCACCGGCAAGGTCGGCTGCGTCGGCTTCTGCTGGGGCGGTGCCCAGGCGCTCAAGCTTGCCGTCAACGACCCGTCGCTCCAGGCCGCGGTTTCCTACTACGGCAGCAGGCCGAAGAAGGGCATCGAGAAGATCAACGCCGCCATCCTTCTCCATGTCCCCGAGAAAGATAAGAAACGGATGAAGCAACTAGGCCCTCTCACCAAGGACCTTAAGAAATATGGCAAGAGCTACGAGTCCCACGTCTATCCCGGCGCCCGGCACGCCTTCAACAACGATGCCCGCCCGGCGCGCTACGACGAAGCCGCCGCCAAGCTCGCCTGGAAGCGGACCGTCGCGCACCTCAAGAAGACCCTCGGCGGCTGATAGCTCCATCGAATGGGTGACGATGGCGAATGGGTGCCGTTCGCCATCTTCACCCATGAATAGGGAGTCGGCACCCCTTTCCCGCTGCCACGAAACTCGTGACATTACCTTGTCGATGGAAAAGCCCGGGTCGATGAAAAGGCCCGGGTCGATGGAAAGGCCCGGGTCGATGAAAAGGCCTGGAATGTGACGGAAACCGTTTTCGCCAACGAACCGGCTATCCGGCTGGGGTTCTTCCTCGGCATATTCGCTCTCATGGTGTTGTGGGAATTCCTCGCCCCGCGGCGGACGCCGGCGATGTCCCGATGGCTCCGTTGGCCGAGTAATCTAGCCATCGTCGCCCTCAATACACTGCTCCTGCGCCTCGTCTTCCCGGCCGCCGCCGTCGGCCTGGCGCTGATCGGGGAGCAACGGGACTGGGGCTTGTTGAATAACCTTGGCGCGCCCACCTGGGCCGCCATCGCCCTGTCGGTATTGCTGCTCGATCTGGCGATCTATGGGCAGCATGTCATGTTTCACGCCGTCCCGGCGCTGTGGCGATTGCACCGGATGCACCATGCCGATCTGGACTTCGACGTCACCACCGGGGCCCGGTTCCACCCGATCGAAATCCTCCTGTCCCTGGGGATCAAGCTGGCGGTGGTGGCGGCACTCGGCGCGCCGGCGCTTGGCGTGCTGATTTTCGAGGTGATCCTGAACGCCACCTCGATGTTCAACCACGGCAACGTCCGCATGGCGCCAAGGCTGGACCGGGTCCTCCGGTGCTTCGTCGTCACTCCGGACATGCACCGGGTGCATCACTCGGTCATACCGCGCGAAACCAACAGCAACTTCGGGTTCTCCCTGCCCTGGTGGGACCGATTGTTGGGAACCTATCGTGCCCAGCCGGCGGCGGGGCACCAAGGCATGACCATCGGCATCGAGCAGTTCCGCGCCCCGCGCGATCAAAGGCTCGACCGGATGCTCGCACAGCCCTTCGTCGGCGAAGTGGGCGACTACCCGATCAATCGGCACGGAGGCACGTGATGATGGGGCCAGCCCGGATATTTCATGAAGGGAACGGAATTTGCGGCGAGCAATGTTTGTCCAAGGCGGTGTGCGAAGCCGAAAGTCATAGCACCGCTATGGCTTGAGGTTTCGTGCGCCGATTTGGACAAACAGGGCCGGCGCAAAACCGTTCAGCGGACGAGGGTACAAAACGCCCCTTTTCGAAAAACGAGCCAAGCCCTTGAAGTAAAACACTTAACACACCCTGAGGGAGCGCCTTCATGAAATATTCGGGCCAAGCGTTTGGGCGCTATTTGGTGCCGTCGATGGTGAGCGAGCGCAACAAATAATCGCCGCCGCGATTGATCAGGTGAAAGCCGTCGAACGGATCGCGCCAGCCCCGGTCGGTGCGGGCGAAGATCTCGGCGCCGTCGAGGCGGACGACCATGTGGCCGTCATCGGTGCGCGTCCACTCGAGGACGTGGTCCTTGCCGTCGATGAGCGCGACATCGGTGCGCGAGGCCTCGATCACCGACGATCCCCATTGGTTGACGCCAAGCAGCGCCAGGCCCTTGCCCGGCGTGTAGGCGAGGCGGTAGCCGGCGTCCCGGTTCGCCCCGCGATAGACACCGATCTCCAGGCCGCCCTGGCCGGCCATGCCGTCGCCCAGCCGCCCGGTGATGACGGCGCGGATGGCGAAGGCGTTGGTGATCGGCCGGGGCAGGAAGATTTCCGCCGGATCCGGCACTTTCTGGGGCTCTGGCGGGGGGGTCTGCCGGCGGCTTCGCCGGGAGTCACCGGAGCGGTCCCGCAAGATTTCGCCGAACAGGGCGATCGCTATGTCCTCGCCGCTCAAATCCCGCTTTTGCGGCGGTTCCTCGGCGGGCGTGGTCGCCACGACCGTTCGCGGGCGCACTTCGGTGGCGAGGCCGCCGCCCCAGGCGACGGTGAACTTGCCCGCCGCCGCCGTCCAGGCCGGGTTGTGGGTGTAATCGCCGTCGCGGAAGTCATCGGTGATCAGGCGGACACGCCAGGGATAGTCGTAGCGCCTGGCCAGCCCCTTGAGATCGCGCAGGAAACGCGGGTCGGCCGCGCGATTGCGGTCGGCCTCGTCGGTCAAGGCGCGGAGCTCGTCCACCAGTTTCTGCACCTGTTCGTTGCCGGCGCCTGGCCGGGGGCCGGTGCGCGGCTCCTCGGCATCGGCGGGGGACGCGATCCACAATATGGCCAACAGCATGATTGCACTCGGCGGCATTGCGTTCGGCATGGTAGCCTCCTCGGAATTCCGGCGGGATAGTGCTCTAGAGATAAGATGAGTGCTAAAGTCCGCCGTGCCAACCCCTTCATCGGCGCCACGCCGGGACCGCCTAAAAGCTCTGACCCCGCGGGGGATATTCACTCGGCCTCGGGGCTCGGCGCGGCGCCGGACTAATCGGGCGGGACGGCGCCACGCTGATCATCCCTAATGTCGCCCGCCTCGCCCGATCGGTCGAGAACGTCGTTGGCGAATAGTCTGGCGCCGACGAGGGATAACGTTCGGTCGGGATAGCAAGCCACCGCGCCAGGTGATCGGAGCCGCAACCGCCGGCTGGCGGGGCGGCCGCGCCGGGGCCTGATATGATGCCTTGCGGCGCCCTTCGGCACGTTTTCGCACGCCGGGGCTGGAAACCGGCGCCGTGAAATGGCATATACCCCTGCTTATGGAAGATTTCACTCCCCGCGGCGACCTCGTCGATTCCGACCGGCTCGAGAAGCTCCTGGAGCGGTCGAACCTGCGCGGGGGGCTGCAACTGCTACTCCACCTGGTCCTGCTCGTCGCCACCGGGGTGGGCGTCTTCGAAGCCGTCGGCACGCCGTGGCTCATCCCCGCGATGATCCCCTATGGCGTCGTCCTGGTCTTCCTGTTCGCGCCGTTGCATGAATCGATTCACCGCACGGCGTTCAAGAATCGCGGGGTCAGCGAAACCGTGGCGTGGCTGGCGGCGTTCGTCCTGGTTTTGCCGCCCCATTATTTCCGCCTCTTCCATTTCACCCATCATCGTTCGACACAGAACGCGGACCATGATCCCGAACTCCTCATCGCCAAGCCGGAAGGGTTGACCGGATATCTTTGGCATGTCTCGGGCCTGCCCTATTGGGGCGGGCGTCTATGGACGACGCTCGGCCACGCGGTGACCGGGGGCACCGATGAGTTCTTCATCCCGACCAACGCCCGGCACCACGTGGTGATGGAAGCCCGGATTCTTTGGGCCGTTTACGTTGTCGCCGCCGCGGTGTCCTGGTATTTCGATTCCCTGGTGCTGGTCACTTACTGGATCGGGCCGGCGCTGCTCGGCCAGCCGTTCCTCCGTCTTTTCCTCATGGCCGAGCATACCGGCTGCCCGCGGACAGACGACATGCTGGAGAGTACGCGCACGACGCAGAGCAACTTCATCGTCCGCGCCCTCGCCTGGAATATGCCGTATCACACCGCGCACCATCTGTTTCCCGCCGTGCCCTTTTTCGCCCTGGGGAAATTGAACGCCGAGTTGAGAGACAGGCTCCGCGCCGTCGGCCCCGGGTACTTCGCGTTCCACCGCGATCTCGTGGCCCGGTTGCGGAGCAAGAGCCCGAAGGCGTCATGAAGTGCCACTAGAGCACTATCCGACCAGATGGAATCGTTTGACCGGGATTATTTTGCGCCGTGGCTAGGCGCGCGCCGCATGGCGATGCTTGCGCATCGGCAAAGGGGCGCAACGACGCCACGGCGCAAAAGAACCCGGCCTTCGGTGGGGC
>JADFJG010000037.1 GCA_022566265.1 Pseudomonadota bacterium
GTTAACCATACCGTCCAGTGGCTGCCGCCTTCCCGGCCCATAGCTAGGCCCTGGAAGCCAAGGTTTCCGCGGGTTTGAGAGGGTCATTTCCGGCATTTTATGTAACGCTTCCTTAAGTAGGGCGAGGGTACCCTATACCGTGGTTAGAGGTCTGTTCAAAACGCGGATTATCGGCCGTTTGGCGACCGTGGCGGGGCTCGGGTCCCCGGCGGCCGGTGATCGAATTTTGGTGTGAAATGGCTCGAGGGCAAAATAGCGAAGCTTCATGGGACGATCAGGCGCGCGCGCTCCGCGCCGACAGGGACCGGTTTGCCGCGCTCGCATTCTGCGCCTCGGACATGTTGCTCGAACTCAACCCGGATTTGACCGTGGCTTTCGCCGCCGGCGCCACCCTGGCGTTGACGGGCAGTGCGCCCGAGGATCTTCAGGGCCTTTCCTTCATCGACCTGGTGGCCCCGAGGGACCGTCCCCTGGTGCGCGAGATCATGAAACACGCCGCCGCCGGGAACCGTCTCGAGAGCATCATCATCCACCTCGACGGGCCGGACGGCGACACCTCGCCGCTGACGCTGCTCGGCTGTCATTTGCCCGATATGGGCGGCCATTATTATCTGGCGTTGAGGGTGGGGCCGGGAGGCCTGCTATTCGGCATGGAGGAGGAACCCGCCGCCAGGAGGGAAAACGGCCTTCCCGGAGCGCTGCGTTTCGCCGAGACGACCGGCGAATGCCTGCTTGCCGGTCGCGAGGCCGGCAAGGAGTACGCGCTGACCCTGCTCAGGTTCGAGGATCTTCTCGAGTTGCGGTCGCGGCTCGACGACCGGGCCAAGCATGAGTTGATGTCCAGCGTCAGCAGGTGTCTCAGGGTGGAAGCCGTCGACGACCATATGGCCGGGCAGTTCGCCGATGAAAGTTACGGATTTGTCCACGCCAAGGGCAAGAACGTCGATGGGCTGTGCGCCTACCTGCAAGAGATTTCCCGCAAGCTGGACCCGGAGAATACCGGCTTGACGGTCCGCTCGGCGACGCTCGAGATGGACGTCGCCGATATGAGCGAATCGAATTCGGTCAAGGCGCTGGCCTATACGATCAACCGCTTCTGCACCGAGGACGCCGAGGGATTCTCCGTCGACAACCTGTCCGCCGCCCTCACCGCCATGATGGGCGATACGGTCCACCGGATGACCGAATTCAAAACGGTGGTGACCAAGTCGAACTTCGAACTGGCCTTCCAGCCGGTGGTCGATCTGGAGACGCGCACCCCCCACCATTACGAGGTGCTGGCCCGGTTCAGCGCCTTCGGCGACCGCATCACCCCCTATGGCGCCATCACCTTCGCCGAACAGACCGGCATGGTCTGCGACTTCGACCTTGCCATGTGCGCCAAGGTGATCGACTGGCTCACCGAGACCCGCCGTAACGGACGGGATTACATGGTGGCCGTGAACATCTCCGGCAGCTCGATCGGGTCTCCGGCTTTCGTCAGGGCCCTACATGTGCTGTTGGCGAAGCACGAGGAGTTGCGCGACAAGATTCTGTTCGAGATCACCGAATCGGCCAAGATCGTGGACCTCGAAGCCGTCAACCGGTCGGTCCAGAGCCTGCGCCAGGCCGGCCACAAGGTCTGTCTCGACGACTTCGGCGCCGGCGCGGCGGCCTTCCAGTACCTCAGGGCATTGGATGTGGATGTCGTCAAGATCGACGGCATTTACGTACGCGACGCCCTCTCGACGGGTAAGGGAAGAGCCTTCCTGAAGGCGATGGCGGGCCTTTGCAACGATCTTGGCATCGCCACCGTCGCCGAGATGGTGGAGGAGGAGGAGTGCCTCGGGTTCCTTCGCGAGTGCGGCATCGCCTTTGGCCAGGGTTATCTTTTCGGCAGGCCGGCCGCGGATATCACCGTCTTCGAGGAGACCGGTGGGGAAAACGAGGCGAACGAAGGGGTTCCACCGACGGCCAAAGAAGCCAGTGGACGGAGATAGGATGAAAATTCCGCGGCTCCTACGGCGATGGCGCCGGGGCGGCGGAAAATCAGCTTCCCCAAAAGCCGCCCTGGGCGTGCTTTTCGATTCGGGCAATGTGTTGTCGCGTTTCCCCGGCCCGGCCATGGTCGTGGACGGGGAAGGGCGGGTGCTTGCCAGCAACGGCTGCGGCGGCGGCGGCGAAGCCGAAGCGTCCCGCCTGGTGGCGCCGCCGGCGGTGGCCAAAGCGATCGCCCGGTCCCTCGCCGACAATGCCGCCAGGGTCGAGGTCGTCGTCGTGCCCGAAGCGGTTTCCGGCGGGCGAGTAGAGTTGACGATCCTTCCCATGGGGGACGGAACCTCCGCCCTGGTACTGGGCCGCAACGTCGTGCTCGAACACAATCTGCGCGCGGCCCTGGTGGAGTCGCGCCAGCGTTACAAGGACCTGGTGGAGATCTCCAGCGACTTCGCGTGGGAGACCGACGCCGGCGGGGTGTTCGCCTTCGTATCGCCCCAGGGCGCCTTGGGATACCGGGCGGAGGAATTGGTGGGCCGGCCGCCCAGCGACTTCTTCGTCGAGGAATGGGGCGCGCCGATGCCGATGCCCTTTACCGCCACCGACCCAATGGCGGATGTCGAGCTGTGGTTCCGCCGCGCCGACGGGGCGCCGGCCTGTCTTTTGGCTTCATGCGTGCCTCTGCTTGGCGATGACGGGGAGTGGCTGGGCGCCCGTGGTGTGTGCCGCGACGTCACCGAGGCCCGCGAGCGCGATTCCGCCCTCGCCCGCGCCCGCAATCGCGAGCGGCTTCTGGCCTACATGGTGCGCACCATGCGCGATGAGGTCGACCCCCTCGACATGCTGGGCGCCGCCGCCGCGGCGACGGCCCGGGCCATCGCCGCCAGCGGCTGCAGGATTTACCGGCGGGACATCGGGTCCGCCATCGCCCCGGCGGCGGAATTCGGCGATCTGCCAGATGCCGAGGCCACCGAGGCGCTGCTTCACCGGCTCAGTCGGACCCAGTTGCCGGTGACGGCGGAAATCGATGGCGGCCAGGGGCTGGCGATCGCCACCCGCTACCACCATGCGGTCAACGGCGCGATATTCCTATGGCGCAAGGCGGGCGGTGACCCCTGGAGCGACAATGTTCGCGGGTTGCTCTTGGAAGTCGCCGACCAGCTCGGGATCGCCAACGAACAGATCGCCAACCACGAGAAGCTGCGGAAACTGTCCCGCACCGACGGGTTGACCGGATTGCTCAACCGGCGAACCTTCTTCAACGAACTCCGGCGCCGCCACGAGACGATCTCGGTCACCGACCATTCGGCGGTGCTGATCTACTGTGACCTCGACAATTTCAAGCTGGTCAACGACCTTCATGGCCATCAGCGGGGCGATGCGGCGCTGATCAGGCTGAGCGAGATTCTTCTTGGCAAGGTGCGTTCCGGAGACCTGGTTGCCCGCCTCGGCGGTGACGAGTTCGCCTGCTGGCTGGAGGGCGCCGACCTTCCCGCCGGGCAGGAAAGGGCGCGCGAGTTGCTGGAGGCCTGCCGGGACCTGGAGGACTTCTCCGGCGATCCCTCCCGTCCCTTGACCGTATCGCTCGGTATCGCCGTCGTCGCGCCCGGCAGCGGAGAGAGCCTCGAAGACCTCATGGCCAGGGCCGATCAGGCCATGTACATGGCGAAGCACGGCGGCAAGGGCCGGTTCGATATCGCCGCCCCGCCGCCGGCGGCGGCGGAGGCGGAGGAGGAGAGAAGGGTGGCCGTGCCATGAAGGCCCTGATGCTCCGCATGTTCGGCCTCGCCGGTTTCGGCGCCAACGCGGCGCTCAGCTACGAGGAAACGAAGGAGCTCGCCCGCCACCCGAGCGCCAAGGTGCGCCGGTCCCTGGCGAATCGCGAAGATATCCGTCCCGAGGTTCTCTACTACCTGGCGGAGGACGAATCGCCCGAGGTCCGCCGCAGTATCGCCGTCAACGCCAATACGCCGGCTCAGGCCTATCTTTTGCTGGCCCATGACCGCGACGACAAGGTTCGCTGTGATCTGGCTCTCAAGATCTCCCGGCTGATGCCGGAGTTGAGCCAGGACGAGCACGACCGCCTTCAGCAGACCACCTACGAGGTGCTGGAAGTTCTCGCCCGCGACCAGTTGACGAAGGTGCGCCAGATACTGGCCGAGACATTGAAGGACGTTACCGCCGCGCCGCCCGGCGTGATCAGGCGCCTCGCCATGGACTCCGAGCCGTCCGTGGCCCAGCCCGTTCTCGAGTTCTCGCCTCTGCTGACCGACGAGGATCTGCTGGAAATCATCAAGAGCCTGCCGGTCAACGGCGGGCTGTCCGCGATCTCGCGCCGTAAGGAGGTCTCCTCCCGGGTGTCCGACGCCATCGTTACCGCCGATGATGTTCCCGCCATCACCGAACTCCTGGCCAATCCCAGCGCCCAGATTCGCGAGGAAACCCTCGACGGTCTGGTCGAGGGTTCGATCCAGGTCGAGGAGTGGCAATCGCCGCTCGCCCGCCGGCCGCTGCTGCCGAGGAACGCGGCCAGGAAACTCGCGACCTTCGTCGCCGATTCCCTTCTCAGGGAACTGAGGAACCGCGACGACCTCGACCCCGAGACATTGAACGAGGTGACCGAGGTCATGCACCGGCGTCTCGGCGATGACGGGGAAGCGGCGTACAATGGCGCCGCCACGGAGGTGCTCGACCAGGCGGCGATGAAGATGGCGGCCGAGGAGACGCTCCGGACGGTCCGTCAACTCCACGCCGACGATAAGCTCGACGAGGATCGCGTCGCCGAGGCGTTGGGTACGGGGAATCACGAATTCGTCACCTTGGCGCTGGCGATCAAGTCCGGCGTGCCGAAACGCGTGGTCGATAGGGTGAGCTCGGCGCAAAGCGCCAAGGGGATCACGGCGCTGGTCTGGAAGGCGGGCTTCTCCATGCGATTCGCCGTCCAACTGCAGACCCGTTTCGCCCATGTCGGCATAAGCGATGTGCTCAACGCCAAGGACGGCGTCGATTATCCGCTCTCGAAAGACGAGATGGAGTGGCTGATCGAATTCTTCGCCACCTAATCCCGTCCCAGGTTCGCGGCGCCTGCTAATCCCGGTGAATCAGGGTGCCGATGCCGTGGGGGGTGAAGATCTCCAGGAGCAGCGCGTGCGGCACCGTGCCGTCCATGATGACGGCGGCGTCCACCCGGCCCTCGACGGCCACGGCGCAGGTCTCGACCTTGGGGATCATGCCGCCGGTTATGGTGCCGTCCTTGATGAACTTCCTTGCCGCGCTCACCGACATCTCGGCGATCACCTGTCCCGAGGAGTCCAGTACGCCGGGGACGTCGGTCAGCATCAACAGCCTGGTGGCGTCGACCGCCGGCGCCAGGGCGCCGGCGACGGTATCGGCGTTGATGTTGTAGGTCTCGCCCTTCCGCCCGATGCCGATGGGGGCGATGACCGGGATGATGTCGGTTTCCTCGAAGCTGGTCAGGATGTGGGGGTTGATCCGGTAGGGCTCGCCGACGAAGCCGAGATCGAGAATCTTCTCGATGTTGGAATCGCTCTCGCGGTGGGTGCGGCGCAGCTTGCGCGCCTCGATCAGGTTGCCGTCCTTGCCCGACAGGCCGACCGCGGTGCCGCCGGCCTCGTTGATCGAGGTGACGATCTGCTTGTTGATCGATCCCGAGAGCACCATTTCGACGATTTCCACCGTATCGCGGTCGGTCACCCTGAGGCCGTCGACGAACGAGCTCTTGATCTTCAGGCGCTCGAGCATTTCGCCGATCTGCGGCCCGCCGCCGTGAACGACGACGGGATTGATGCCGACCTGCTTGAGCAACACGACATCGCGGGCAAAGGGCACGGACAGCTTGGGGTCGCCCATGGCATGGCCGCCGTATTTGATGACGAAGGTCTCGCCGGCATAGCGGCGCATATAGGGCAGCGCCTCGGAAAGCGTCTTCGCCTTGGCGAGCCAGACGTCGTCGGTTGTGCCTTTGCGTTTCATGGCGGCGGACTTTAGCCCAATCGGGCAGGGCTCGCCAGCGCCGCGAGGGCGCGGCGCAAGGTCTCGATCCCGTCGCCCTTCCGCGCGCTGGTAATGATGATGTCGGGGTGCGCCGCCGCATGGGCCGCGAGCTCCCGGCCGAGACCCTCCTCGACGCCAGTGAGCATCTCGGGCTTGACCTTGTCGGCCTTGGTCAGGATCACCTGGTAGGACACCGCCGCCTCGTCCAGCATCGCCATGACGGCGCCGTCGCTCGCCTTCAGTCCGTGGCGCGCGTCCACCAGCAGGCACAGGCGGCGCAGGTTCCCCCGGCCCCGGAAGTAGGCCTCGACCAGCCGGGTCCACGCCCGCACCCTGGTCCTGGCAACGCGCGCGTAACCGTAGCCGGGAAGATCCACCAGGACCAGCCGCCCGCCGAGGGCAAAGAAGTTGATCTGCTGGGTGCGGCCCGGCGCCCTGGATGTCCGCGCCAGCGCCCGCCGTCCGGTCAACGCGTTGATCAGGCTCGATTTACCGACATTGGAGCGTCCCGCGAAGGCCACTTCCGGCAGCTCCATATCCGGCAGTTGATGGGGCTTGGCGGCGGCCGTCACGAAGACGCATTGCTGGGCGAACAGCCAGCGGGGAAAATCCGGATCGCGCTCGGCGCCGGCGTCCTTGTCCCCGCCCGGCGGGTACTTGACGCGGCCCACCTCGCCCACGGCTTGGTCAGTACTTACTTTCATAGGAGGATGGCACATCTGACGGCCTTGCGGGTTCTTCGGCTAGGAGCGTGGCCCGCCGTGATGGGAGCCCATCACAAGGGCCGCGCGACGAGAGCGTAAGGGCTTGCAAGGCCGCCCGAAGGGTCGCATATCGTGGCCACCGGAGGGCGTCACCGCCGCTTGACGACCCGTCCTCCGCCTGCCTTCGCCGAAGCGAAGCATCGGCTTCGCGCAGGCAGGCAGCAGCGGCACCTTCCCGCCTTCCGGAGTTGTAGGGCGGACAGTTGCTGCCGCCGCGGAGGGTGGATGTCCAGACACTCGCCTCGGCGAAGCCTCCGGCGGAGCCAGGGTCGCCGGCGCGACGCTTCCACCCCGGTGGCCGCGAAAAGACGATCATATGTGCCATCCTCCTATGAAAGTAAGTACTAACTCCCGGCTTTGGATTTCGGCCGCGCCTTTTTCTTCGACGGCAAGACCCTAGATTTCTTCGACGGCAAGGCCCCAGAGCGCTTCATGATGACCCATTGCTGAGCCATCGACAGCACGTTGTTCCATGCCCAGTAGATCACCAGGCCCGCCGGGAAGGGCGCCAGCAGGATGGTGAACATGATCGGCATGAACAGAAAGATCTTGGCCTGTATCGGATCGGCCGGCTGCGGGTTGAGCTTCATCTGCAGGAACATGGAAAACCCCATGATCAGCGGCCAGGCGCCGAGCAAGAGGAATTCCGGCGGGGTAAAGGGGATCAACCCGAAGAGGTTGAAAATGGTCGTCGGATCCCGCGCGGAGAGATCCTGGATCCAGCCATAGAAGGGCGCGTGGCGCATCTCGAGGGAAACGAACAGCACCTTGTAAAGCGAGAAGAACACCGGAATCTGGATGATCATCGGCGCGCAGCCCGCAGCCGGGTTGGCCTTTTCCCGCTTGTAGAGCTCCATCATCGCCGTGTTCATCTGCGTACGGTCGTCCTTGAAGCGCTCTTTGATCTTCACCATCTCCGGCTGCAGCTTCTTCATCTTGCCCATGGCCCGGTAGGATTTGTTGGCGAGCGGGAAGAACAGGATCTTGACAATGACCGTCAGCAACAGGATGGCGAGGCCGAAATTGCCGAGAAGTTCGTGGAAGTAGGCGAGGGCGTAGAAGAACGGCTTGGTGAGGAAGAAGTACCAGCCGAAGTCGATCGCCAGGTCCAGGCGCTGGATCTTGAGCCGCCGGAGATCGGGATCCTCCAGGCCGAGGGGATAACCGGCGAATTCGTAGTCGGCATAGGCGTCGAGGAGCTTCACTTCCTTGGCGCCGGCGAAGAAGTGGTTTTGGACTTCGGCGCTGGTGCCCGGCGTCACGGTCAGGCCGGGGCCGCGATAGTCCACCTGGTACTTGTCGGTCACCTTGGTGGCGCTGTGGACGAACCGGGTCTCGACGCTTTGCTTTTGGTCGGGCACCAGGGCGGCGAGCCAGTATTTGTCGGTGATGCCGATCCATCCCCCCTGGGTGCTCTGGACGATCTTCCCGGAGTCCCTGAGATCGTCGTAGTCGATCTCCTTCAGGGTGCCGTTGAAAACGCCGAGCGGCCCTTCATGGAGGATGAAGTAGCCAAGAGTCTCGGGCGTGCCGGTGCGCGAAATGAAGCCATAGGGATAAAGCGTGACCGGAGATTTGGAACTGTTTTTGACCCGCTGGGTCACCGAGAACATGTAATAATCATCGAGCGCATAGGTGCGGAAGAACCTGAGCCCCTCGCCGTTGTCCCAGCTCAGCGTCACCGGCTGGGACGGCGTCAGCGTCTTGGTATCCGCCCGCCACGGCGTGTCCGGGCCCGGCACCTTGATTTTCGGGTCCGCCGGCGCCCAGCCGAACTGGACGAAATAGGGCAGATCGGAACCCGGTGGAGAGAACAGGCGTATCTGTTCGCTCTTGGGATCGATGTCCTGGCGGTAATCGGCCAGCGACAGATCGTCGACGCGGCCGCCGGTCAGGGATATCGAGCCGTTCAGCCGGGGCGAATCGATGGCCACCCTGGGGGTCGATCGGAGCTGTTCCGCCCTCGCGCGCTCTCGCCCTCCGGGACCCGGCGCCTCGGGCGCGGTGCCGGACCGCCGGGGCGTGGCGGGCGCCGTCGGAATGGGCGGGCGTTCCCCGGGCGCGGCGGCGGGCACTCCCGGGCGGTCCGCCCGCCGCCCGGCCGGCGCCGACGGTTCCCCGCCCGGAGTGCCGGTCTGCTCCGATAGGGCCTGTTGGCGCGCCTTTTCCTTTTCCGCCTTGGGATTGACGTAAAAGGTCTGGAAGGCGAACAAGATGGCCACGGCTAAGACGATGGCGAGGATGGTGTTGCGCTGATCGCTCATGAAATCTGATACCAAGGACCTTTGGTATTATGTGTGAATGGGATGATCGGCTCCGATTGCCGGCGCCCGTCGGGGGCGCGTGTCATGGCCGCGAAGGCCCTCGCGCGCGCTCGAAGTCATCGTCCGGCACCGGATCGACCCCCGCCGCTCCCCAGGGGTGGCAGCGCGACAACCGCCCGAGCGCAAGCCACCCGCCACGTACCGCCCCCAACCGGCCAACCGCCTCGAGCGCGTATTGGGAACAGCTCGGATAGAAGCGGCAGCTTGGGGTGAGGAGCGGGGAGATCACGAACTGATAACCCCGGATCAGGCCCAAGGCGACTAAGCGGAGAAAACCACCCATGACCGCGCCGGTAAACCTCATCCGCGATCCACCGTGACTTCTCTCGCGCTCTCGCGTTCCGGGCCTTCTCTCGCGTTCTCGCGTTCCGGACTGGCGCGAAAGGCGCCGAGGCGCCTGAGCGCGGTCTTGAGGTCGCCGACCAAGTCGGCATAGGGCCGGGTGAGTGTCGCCGACCGGCCGATAACCACGAAGTCGTGCGCCGCCTTGGCGTGTCTTGGCATGACCTCGGCGGCGGCGGCGCGCAGCCGCCGGCGCGCCCGGTTGCGGGCGACGGCGTTGCCGACCTTGCGGCTTACGGTAAAACCGACGCGAACGCCCTCGCCGATGGCCGCCGGCCCGGTGCCGCCGCCCTTGCCCACAAGGCCGCGCGCGGGCTGATCCGCGGGCCTGGCCTGCAGGATCAAGCCAGGCGCCACCCATTTGCGCCTGGCGCCGGCAACCCGGAGAAACTCTTCGCGCCGCTTGAGACGGACAAGAGCCTGGTTCATCGCTAAGTACCTACTCTACACACAGCAGGGTGACGCATCTGGCGGCCATGCAGGTCCCTCGGGCCCGGGGCGTGGCCCGCCACGATGCATGGATTATCACAAGTGGTTCTAAGCGGAAAGCCGCTTCCGACCCTTCTTGCGGCGGTTGGCAAGTATTCTCCGTCCCCCGGGAGTCGCCATGCGTGCGCGGAAACCGTGCCGCCGCTTGCGCACGAGGACGCTCGGCTGGTAGGTGCGTTTCATCGTCAACTCCCTCGAACGGCTTCTTGTGATTCAGGGTCCGGTGTATAAGGTCTGGACGGGGCGAAGTCAATGTGGATGAATAGGCCCCCGGGGGCACCGTCCGCCGCCGGCTTCACCAATTGGTGATCAGTTTTGATTGGCTCGGATCCCCGGCCCACACTACTTTGATAGATGGCGCTGACAGATAGGGTTTCGGGCCGCGAGACGCTTGAAATAATTGAGGATTACGCGTTGGTATTTGACCTCGATGCATGTACTGGCTTCACCTTCGATGGTTCTAGTACTCGGGCGCCCCGCCGGCCTCGCCGGCACGGTAAATCCTTCGAGCAGGGGCGCGAGCCTGTTGCGCTGCCAGCTCCTCACCGGCCTGGTGCGGCTCCACCTCCGTGTCAGTGAGGTTGAAAGAGAGCCTAAGGCATGACCGAAAACGACTGCAGGCCTGCCCCTAAGGGGCGGCCGTGGCGGCGAGCCTTGCCCCTCGCTTTGCTGGCTGTTGGGCTCATCACATTTTTTGCCTTCGGGCTCGACGATTATGTGAGCTTCGACAAGCTGGGTAAGCACCGGGAGGCGTTGGTGGAATTCGTCGCCGCCCGTGGTGTCCTGGCGGTGATCCTGTATCTGGTCTGTTACGTCGCGGTGATCGCCTTTTCCCTGCCCGGCGGCGCCTTCATGACGATCACCGGCGGTTTCCTTTTCGGCGCACTCGCCGGCACCGTCTATGCGGTCCTCGCCGCCACCATCGGCGCCCTGGCCCTCTACCTCGCCGCCCGTTTCGCGTTTGGCGATCTGCTGCGGGCGAAGGCGGGGCCGGCGGTCAGGAAAATGGAGGCGGGATTTCGCGAAAACGCCTTGAGCTACCTGCTGGCCCTTCGCTTGATCCCGGTATTCCCGTTCTGGCTCGTCAACCTGGTTCCGGCGCTCCTCGGCGTGCCCTTCAGGGTCTATCTGATCGGCACCTTCGTTGGCATCATCCCCGGCACCTTCATCTACGCCAGCGTCGGCGACGGGTTGGGGACCGTGTTCGCGGCCGGCAAGAGGCCCGACATCGATTTGATCTTCATGCCCGAAATCCTCTTGCCCGTCATCGGTCTGGCGCTGTTGGCCCTGGCGCCTGTCGCCTACAAGAAGGTTTTCCCGAAGAAATTCGCCAGGCTCAAGAGCGACGCCGCCGATGGCGACGGGCCGGGCGGCCCTAGCGGCTGACGCGGCCGGTCAGTTTCCCATGTCGGTCTTACCCGGGAAGCGAGGATGGCGCGGAAGCTGAAGGTGGACATCTGTGTGATCGGCGCCGGCTCCGGCGGGCTGTCGGTCGCCGCCGGTGCTGCCCAGATGGGAGCGTCCACGGTCCTGGTCGAGAAGGGCAAGATGGGCGGCGACTGCCTGAATACTGGCTGCGTGCCGTCGAAATCGCTGCTTGCCGCCGGTCATGCCGTCCAAATCGCCAAGAGCGCCACCCGCTTCGGCGTCGCTTGTCCGGGCGTCGAGGTAGACTTCTCGGCGGTCCACGATCATGTCCATGGCGTCATCGCCGAAATCGCCCCCCATGATTCGGTCGAACGGTTCGAGGGGCTGGGGGTCAAGGTGATCCAGGCCGAGGCCCGCTTCATCGGGCCGCGGGAGGTCGAGGCCGGGGAATATCTGATCGCCGCGCGGCGCTTCGTCATCGCCACCGGGTCGGCGCCCATGGTGCCGCCGATCCCCGGTATCGGGGACGTTCCCTACCGTACCAACGAGACGATCTTCGATATGACCTCGGCGCCCGGGCACCTCATCGTCATCGGCGGCGGCCCCATCGGCATGGAGCTGGCCCAGGCCCATCGCCGTCTGGGATCGCAGGTGACGGTGGTCGAGATGGACAGGGTCCTGAACAAGGACGATCCCGAGCTGGTCGACATCGTCCGCGCCCGTGTCCGCTCGGAAGGCGTCGATATCCGTGAAGGGGTCAAGGTCTCCGGCGTCGGCAAGCATGAACAAGGCGTCGCGGTGACGATCGACGATAATGGGGCGGAGAAGCGGATCGTCGGCTCCGATTTGCTCGTTGCCGCCGGGCGTCGGGCCAACGTCGAGGGGCTCGGCCTCGAGGCGGCGGGGATCGACTATAGCCCGAGAGGAATAAAGGTCGATGCCAGGCTGAGGACGACCAACCGCCGGGTCTACGCCGCCGGCGACGTCGTCGGACGCCTCCAGTTCACCCATGTCGCCGCCCATCATGCCGACGTCGTCATTCGCAACGTCCTGTTCCGCCAGCCGGCCAAGGTCAATGAGCGGTCCTGCCCCTGGGTGACCTACACCTCGCCCGAACTCGCCAATGTCGGCCTCGGCGAGCATGAGCTAAGCGACCGCCACGGCGAAATTCGCATCTTGCGCTGGCCCTTCACGGACAACGACCGCGCCCGGACCGAGCGCGACACCGATGGCCTCATCAAGGTGATAACCGGTCCCCGGGGGCGGGTCCTCGGCGCCGCTATCGTCGGCGCCCATGCCGGCGAGTTGATCCTGCCCTGGGTGCTGGCGGTCGCCGGGAAGCTCAAATTGAAGGAGATGGCCCAGGTGATCGCCCCCTATCCGACGCGGAGCGAGGTCTCCAAGCGGGCCGCGGGCAGTTTCTATACCGGCGCCTTGTTCAGTCCCCGGGTCAAGATGCTGGTGCGGTTCCTCGCCAAATTCGGCTGATTCCGGCGATTTTCGCGCCGTTCCCGGCCCTTGCCCGCCGGCCCGGGGGGGTCCCGGGCCGGCGGGGCCGGGTTTGGACCTCACGATAAGTTGAAGGGATGTCAGAAAACTTTAGTGGCCTTCGGCCATCGGTGCGGCTGTAATCAGGGGGTCGATAAGAGGTTTTGTTGAACCCGCCCACGGTGGACCGGGTTCTGTCGCCGCCAGGCGGGCCGGCCAGGGGTTTCGAAGGGGATCCCAGCCCGGAAAGCGCCCGCGGCGGCCGGTTTGGTGTGTAGTCGACAGTTTAGTTAACCAGAGGAGGTAGATATGCTTAAGCAAACTTTGACGGCAATCGGCATCATCGCCGCCGCGTCCGTGGTGGCCCTGCCCGCCGCCGTCGCCGCGCCGGGTGACGCATCATCGGTGCAGGTGGCGCAATGTAGTCCCTGCTCGGCCAAGAAGGGGTGCAACCCTTGCGCCGCCAAGAAGGGGTGCAATCCCTGCGCGACCAAGAATCCGTGCAATCCCTGCGCCGCCAAGAAGGGCTGCAATCCCTGCGCGGCCAAGAATCCGTGCAAAGCTAAGTAACGGAAGCAATATATAAATTGCTGACCGGACCGGGAGGGGGCGCGCCATGGCGGCTCCCTCTTCGGTCCGGGAATTTCGTTCTCGATCGCCTTGACCCGATCGGTCTGGTGAGCGGCGCGGCGCCGGATAGGTCCGATACGCCGCCGCCATTTTTTCCCCGTGCCCTCATTGCCGGCGAGACTAACAGGTTGGTCTAGCGCCGCCCATTGGGCTAAATTCCCCCCATGGCCGAGGGGAAACTTCGACTGCCGCTTTTCAACAGCTTGTCCGCGCGCCTTCTGGTGTTGACGATCTTCTTCGTCATGCTCAGCGAAGTGCTGATCTTCGCGCCGTCCATCGGCCGTTACCGCCTGGTCTATCTCCAGGACCGCATCGGCGCGGCGCATCTTGCCATCCTTGCCCTCGAGGCGACGCCCGACAGGATGATCAGCGATGAGTTGGAGCGGGAGTTGCTCACCCACGTGCGCGCCCACGGTGTGATGCTGCAAAAGCCGCGCGCGAAGGTGCTCATCCTCAGCGCCAAGATGCCGCCCGAGGTCGATGCCTCGTTCGAACTGAGCGAGGGTACGTTCTTCGGCTTGATCGGCCAGGCCTTCATCACCCTCCTGCAGGATGAAAACAGGATCCTCAGGGTCAGGGGCCCGTCGCCCAAGGACAGCAGCATCATCGTCGAGGTGGTCCTCGACGAGTGGCCGATGCGGATGGAAATGTTGGACTATTCGCGGCGAATCCTCGACCTTTCCATCGTCATCTCGCTGATGACCGCGGCCTTGGTGTATCTCAGCCTGCAATGGCTCATGGTATGGCCGATGCGCCGCATGACCGCGTCGATGGTGGCTTTCCGCGAGGAGCCGGAGAATCCCGCCCGGGTGATCGCGGCCACCGCGCGCCGCGATGAGCTCGGCGTCGCCCAGCGGGAACTCGGGGCCATGCAGAAGGGTTTGCGCGCGGCGCTCAAACAGAAAGAAAAGCTCGCCACGCTGGGCGAGGCGATGACCAAGATCAACCACGATTTGCGCAATATCCTTTCCACCGCCCGGCTGGTCTCGGACCGGCTGTCGATGAGCGACGATCCCGAAGTCAAACGCGCGACGCCGACCCTTCTCAAGGCCATCGACCGGGCCGTCACGCTGTGCACCCAGACGCTGAACTTCACCCGCGCCGAGCCCGAGATCAATCGTTCGCGCTTCGATCTCGCGAGCCTCGTCGATGATGTCCACGGATCCGTCACGGAGGGCGCCGCCGTGGTTCTGGAAAACGGAGTCGCCGGCGACATCGAGCTTTACGCCGATAGGGATCAGCTGTTCCGGGTGCTGGTCAATCTGGGCAAGAACGCCGTCGAGGCCGGCGCCGCCAAGATCACCATCGGAGCGGTCACCGAAGAGGCCGGCGAAGGCAACGGGCGAACGGTGATCGAGGTGGCCGACGACGGTCCTGGCATCGCCGATGCGGCGCGGGAAAAACTATTTCGGCCGTTCGCGGGATCCCAGCGCCCGGGAGGTACGGGCCTTGGGCTGGCTATCGCGCGGGAGATCATGGAGGCCCATGGCGGCGATATAGAATTGGTCGAGACCGGCCCCGCCGGCACCGTCTTCCGGCTCAACCTGCCGTCGGTCGAGGAGGATCGCCGTTGACGGCGCATCGGGACATGACGCCGGCGGCCGATGGAGGCGAAGCATAGGCGGTCATGCCGGCTTGGGGGAAAGGCTTGGGAGGGGAGTGCGTGGGCGGTGGCTAAAACCCCGGGAATATTTCTGTTGGCCGGTTTCGTCCTTGCGGCGCTCCCGGCATGTGAATTCCTCGACACCACCGTCGCCAAGACGGTCGATGGGCGGACGGCCTATCTCGGCCCCTGGCGGATCATCGGCGAGAGAGAAAGCCTGATCTATTTCCTCGCCGGGACGAGACCGGACATCGACCTCGTCGAGATGCGGATCAGGGATAACAATGTGCTGCAGGAACGCATCCATCTGAAAGGTGGCGCCAATGCGAGTCTCTCGACGATATTCAATGCGCGCCCCTCGACGGTATTCGTCGAATATCTTCCCGCCTCCACCCATTACACCCTATCGACGACGCAAGGTCTGGGGCGAAAGTCCGATGTCCTCGAGAGGGCGCGAAAAGCCTTCTCTGTCGCCGAGACGACGAACGCGGAACAGCGGGAAAACAGCGCCGGCGAGTATCTTTATGTCGTCGGCGACTATTCCGGCGGCGAGAAGTGTCTCTTCGCCCGCCAGGGATTCGATCTGCGCAAGGCCGCGGGCGCGCAGGCCACGCCAACCTACAACGCTATCGTGACCTTCCAATATTGCGCGCCTAAAACGGTTGCCGAGATGCTCGATATCTTCGATGGCATCCGCTTCAGGAACTCATCTGGGCCGCCCCCCTGAACGTCCCGCTTCAGTCGCCGATCGCCACTCCCTCGCGCCGGGGGTCGGCGCCGCCGTAAAGCCGGTCGCCCTTGACGGCGATGCCCTGGGCGCCGCTGACCAGCGCCCGGACCCTGACCTCATGACCCATCGCCTCGAGCGCCGGCGCGATAGTGGTGAGCGCCGTCCCCTTCTCGAGATCGGTCTTGCCGTTGCGGTTGGCGTGGTTGGCCAGGCCGATGGCGCGCTGGATGTCGAGGCCCCAGTCCAGGGTGCCGATCAAGGTCTTGACCACATAGGCGATGATGCGCGATCCGCCCGGCGATCCGACGGTCAGCACCAGCTTGCCGTCGGCGTCGAACACCAGGGTGGGGGACTGGCTCGAACGCGGCCGTTTGCCTGGCGCCACGCGGTTGATCACCGGCCGGCCGTCGTCGCGCGCCCGGAAGGAGAAATCGGTGAGCTCGTTGTTCAACATGAAGCCCCTGACCATGAGCCGCGAGCCGAAGGGGCCGCCGATCGAGCTCGTCATCGCCACCGCGTTGCCCTTGGCGTCGATGACGCCGATCTGGGTGGTCGAGGGCGCCTCCCCATCCTCCGCCGGCCCGGCGCCCCAGGCGCCCCGGCGCGCGACTTTGCCGGGCTTGGCCTTGCCCATGGCGCGGGCGCGCGAGATCAGGGCCGAGCGCTTGGCGATATAGGCCGGATCGAGCAACCCCCGGACCGGGACATCGGCGAAGTCGCCGTCGGCGAGGTAGCGCGCGCGGTCGGCATAAGCGAGCCGGCTCGCCTCCGATATCAGATGCACGGCCTGGGCCGATCCCGGCCGCATCGATCCCAGGTCGAAGCGCTCGAGAAGCGCCAGGATCTGTAAGGTCGTGACGCCGCCGGAGCTCGGCGGCCCCATGCCGCACAGCCGCCACACCCGATAAGGCGCGCAGACCGGCGGGCGCCGCTTGGCCTCATAGCCCCGGATATCGGCCACCGTCATGCCGGCGGGATTGATCTTGGCGCTATTCACCGTGGCGGCGATGTCGCCGGCGATGTCGCCGCCATAGAAGGCTTTGCCGCCGCTTTCGGCGATAGCGCGAAAGCTCGCGCCCAACGCCCGGTTGACGAGGAGGGCGCCGGCGGCCTTGGCCCGGCCATCGGCGTCGAAGAAATAGGACCGCGCCACCGGGAAGTCCTTGAGGTAGCGGTCGCGGCGGATCGAGTTGTGGAGCCTGGGCGAGACCGCGAAACCCTTCTCGGCGCGCTCGATGGCGGCGGCGAACAGGCGTTTCCAGGGCAGTTTGCCGTGCCTGCGATGGGCCAGTTCGAGCGCCTTGAGGGTGCCGGGAACGCCGACGGCGAGGCCCCCGGCACGCACGCTGGCGCGCTTCCTGACGCTGCCGTCCGGGGATAGGAACATGTCCTCGTTTGCCGACGCCGGCGCCGTCTCCCGGCCCTCGTAGGTCGAGACCTCGCCCGACCCGGCGTCGAAATAGACGATGAAGGCGCCGCCGCCGAGGCCCGAGGACTGGGGCTCGACCAGCGTCAACATCATCTGCATGGCGATCGCGGCGTCGATGGCGCCGCCGCCCCGGCGCAGGATATCCAGTCCCGCCCTGGCCGCCAGCGGATTGGCCGCCGCCACCATGTGCCGGTGGGCCACGACCACTTCGCGGGGCCGGGATACCGCGCCGGCGGCTGGGTCCGCCGCGGAGGTCCTCGCGGGCGGCTCGCCCGGCCCACAGGCGGCAACGATCCCGACGGCCGCCAAACTCAAGAGCCGCCGCCAGGCCGGGAAGGTTCTCCGCCAGGATGAACCTCCGCCCGTCATTCCCTCATACAATCCGCCCGGCAATACGCCCCCCGGTCCTTCCGCGCCCAAAGCCAACCGCTGAGCTAATCATAGATGCGCCGGGTGGGATGTGCAGTAGCTGAAATATTCGGGCTAAAGGCTCAGGATCTTGCAGAAACGGAGCTTCTCGACCTCATGCCCGGTGTCGGTCAGATAGTCCGTGATCCAGGTGTGTTTCTGGGCGATGTCCATGTTGATCGCGTGGCAACCGTGTTCCTCCCCGATCCGGGTCATCGACGAGAGAAGCGTCTCGGCCAAGCCTCTTCGGTCGAGCAGCGTCATCGCCAGGAAATTGTCGACGACGAGCACCCGGCCGTGGTGGAGATCCGGCCTGATGAAGTAGGTGAAGAGGCCGAAAATGTAACCCTCCCCGTTCCTTAGCGTCATTATGCCGCGATTCGGCGCCGCCTTTTTCGCCGGGCAGGTCACGGAATCGACGAAATCCCGCCATTGCTTGAGGGAAACGGAAGATTCCACCGCTTGGATCAGGGCGTAGGCCTGGGCGATCTGGTCGGGGACGAGGGGAGTGACGGTATAGTCGCTCTGCATGATGTCCTGTTTGACGTTGGTTTCGGCGGCGACAATGACAGCGGCAAGACCCGTCGTCTTTGATGTATATCAATGGTCAAAAAGGAGCCGATGGCGGGTCCGCGGCCCGGCCCGCCACGGTCCCGGCCGATTCGGAGCCATCCGGGCAAATCCGGGCGAATCCGGGCGAGTCCAGGCGAATCCAGCCCCTTCGGGCCAATCCAGAGGTTGCCAAATGGGGCAATTGGGAACACATTAAGGGGGGTATGGATTCAGGCTTGGAGATGGGATGGAGCAGCTTGGAACTCACCGTCACGGCGACAGAATCCTCGGCGGCGACAGGCAGTCTTGCGGTGAGTGCGAGATTCGCGATCTGACCTTCTGTTCGGTGTTGACGGCGGAAGAGATGGCGCGGGTGCGGGCGTGCCGCACGGAGGTCAAATTGCCGGCCCATCACACCATTTTTCACGAGGCCGACGAAGCCGATCATCTGTTCAACGTCACCTCCGGGGTGGTCAAGCTTTACAAGCTTCTCGCCGACGGGCGCCGCCAGATCACCGGCTTCCTGTTTGCCGGAGAATTCCTTGGCCTGGCGGCGAACCGGACCTATGCCTACACCGCCGAAACGGTCACCGAGGCGAAGCTTTGCCGGTTTTCACGGCGCCGGCTCGAAAAGCTTTTCGATGAATGGCCCCATCTCGAGAAGCACCTCCTGGGGATCGCCGCGTCCGAACTGATCGCGGCGCAGGACCAGATGGTGCTATTGGGGCGCAAGACGGCGCAGGAGAAGATGGCGTCATTCATCCTCATGATGTCCGAGCGCGCCGAGGCCCGGGGCCAGGATGGCAACCCCGTTACCCTGCCCATGAACCGGGCGGATATCGGCGATTACCTCGGCCTCACCATCGAAACCGTCAGCCGTACCCTGACCCAACTCAAGAACAAGGGGGTTATTTCGCTGATGGGCAGTGGCCATATATTGCTCTCTAAACCCGATGACCTGGGAGATCTGGCCGAAGGTTTTTGACCGCCCGGTGGACTTTGACTGCCCCTTGCCGCCCCTTCCGTGGTGCGGGATGTGGCAGGTTAATCGGATAACGCTTTAGCGGAGGGTGGGTGTGTCGACGATTGGCCGTAAGAGACCGATGACCGTTCCCGCCATCGCCGCGCGCAAGGGCGGCGAGCCCATCGTCTGTCTCACCGCCTATACGACGCCGATGGCGCGGTGCCTTGATGCTCATGTCGATTTGTTGCTGGTCGGCGATTCCCTCGGCATGGTGCTTTACGGCATGGAGAACACGCTTGGCGTGACGGTCGAGATGATGATCAACCACGGCCGGGCGGTGGTGCGCGGTTGCGACAACGCCTGCGTCATCGTCGATCTGCCGTTCGGTTCCTATCAGGCGTCGAAGTTCGAGGCCTACCGCACCGCCGCCCGGGTGATGGCCGAGACCGGTTGCGAGGGCGTCAAGCTCGAGGGCGGCGTCGAGATGGCCGAGACCGTCGCCTTCCTGACCGCGCGCGGCATCCCCGTCCTCGGCCATGTCGGCCTGAGGCCCCAGTCGGTGAAAAGCATGGGCGGTTACAAGGTGCAAGGGAAGAATGCGCCCGACGCCGATCAGGTGTTGCGCGACGGCAAGGCGATCGCCGAGGCCGGCGCCTTCGCCATGGTGATCGAATGCACGGTCGAATCGTTGGCCCGGGAGCTGACCGATGAGCTTGCCATCCCGACCATCGGCATCGGCGCCTCGGCCTATTGCGACGGCCAGATCCTGGTCACCGAGGATATCCTCGGGCTGTTCACCGATTTCACCCCCAAATTCGTCAAGCGTTACGCCGATCTCGGCGGCGGGATCAAGGAGGCCGTGCAGGCTTACGCGGCGGATGTCAGGACCCGCAAATTCCCCGGGACCGAGCATTGCTTCGGGGTCGACCAGGGGCCGAAGCGCGCCTCGGGCTGATCGGGCGCGGCTCTTCCAGAGCGGTTCGCGAACTTCGATGGCAAGCATCGAGACCGTGCGCGACGCGGCGGCCTTGCGCCAGAGGATCGCCGCCTGGCGATCGGCGGGGGAGCGCGTCGGTCTGGTGCCGACCATGGGCGGTATCCATGACGGGCACCTGGCGCTGGTGCGTGCCGCCAGGGAGGGGTGTGACCGCGTCGTCGCCACCTTGTTCGTCAATCCCAAGCAGTTCGGCCCGTCGGAGGATTTCGCCACCTATCCGCGCGACGACGCGGGCGATGCCCGGTTGCTGGCGGAGGGGGGGGCCGGGCTTCTTTTCGCGCCGGGCATGGAGGAGATGTACCCGGAAGGTTTCGCCACGCGGGTTTCGGTCTCCGGCGTCACCGAGGGGCTCTGCGGCGCCCATCGTCCGGGCTTTTTCGACGGCGTCGCCACGGTGGTGTGCAAGCTGCTGATGCAGGCGTTGCCCGATGCCGCCTATTTCGGCGAGAAGGACTATCAGCAACTGCGGATGGTCCGGCGCATGGTCGCCGATCTCGCCATCCCCGTCGACATCGTGCCGGTGGCGACGGTGCGCGAGGCCGACGGTCTGGCGCTGTCCTCGCGCAACGACTATCTGACCGCTAGCGAACGGCGAAACGCCCCCACCCTCTACCGGGTGCTAAGCGCCATCGCCACCAGCCTCGAAGGGGGGAAGAGAAGCGTCGCCGATCTGACCGTTTGGGGGCTTGGCGAGCTCGAGGGCGCGGGCTTCGGCCCCATCGATTACCTCGAGGTGCGGGACGCCGATACCCTCCGGCCCGTCGAAGTCCTCAGGCAGCCCGCCCGTGTCCTCGCCGCCGCCTGGCTCGGCAAGGCGCGTCTGATCGACAATGTCGCGGTGCTTCCGGCCCGCTAAAAGAAAAGGCCGCCCGGTAGGGGCGGCCAATTCCTGAAAGAGTATCCGCTCAACGCACGTAGATGTGGACCTCGCTGGTCTGGGCGTCGGGGCTGGTGGTGGCCGACATATTCACCCGGTCGGCGGGGAGACCCATATCCGTCAAGGTGCGCAGCACGTTTTCGGCGTTGCGCTTCGACGTGCTCGATCCCAGCGCCACCTGCGCCGGCGAGCCCATGTGGGGGGTCACGGCGACGAGGTCGAAAACCGCCTGCGGCCGGCGCTCGAGCGCCCGTCTCATGGCGGTATAGAGCGCTTGCTGGTATTCGACATCGGGACGGTCGAAGCGGATCACCACCAGCGGCCCGCTGGTCCGGCCAACCGGCCCGGCGCGGCCCGTCATCATCGCTCCCGGCCCGGCCTGGAAACCGGCGCGCCGCCCCGGCGCCGTGCTGGCGAACGCCCGGTTCGATAGGCTGGTGCCGAGGATCTCGCCGTTCTTGATGGCCAGCGACAGGGTCGTCAGGTTCTTGCGCTCATTGCCGATATAGTTGCTTTGCCGGTTGATGTCCTCGCTCAACTCGTTGAGCAACCGGTCGATCAACACCACGGTGCGGTTGACCTCGTCCTCGAGGATCGCGAGCTGGCGATGGTCTTCGTCGACCGCGCCGGTAAGCCCGTAGGTCGCGCGGGTGGATTCAAGGAGATAACCGGCCATCGCCGAGTCCGAGGCCACCCCGTTGGCCAAGGTGTTCATCCTGGCGATGTCGCCGCTAATCTGGTCGAGCTGCACTTGCGCCGCGTTCCACTGGCTGACCAGGACCGGGTTGCCGGGCGTCGTGCCCACCTGGAGGCGGGAGTTGATCGCCGCGACCGTGCCGTGATAGCGCTGTGAATTCTGGACCGTCAGGTTGCGGACCCTCTGGAGGTTGGTGTTGTGCCTGGTGATGCTGCCCTGCATCTGAATCAGGTCGCCCCGGAGCTGTCCCACCTTCCTGCCGACCAAGGTGCCCGTCGGCTGTCCCGGCGTGACCGGCGTCGGCTGGAAAGTGGTGGTGCCCATCGGTGGCGGCGCCCCGGCGGTGACGAGTGGTCTCGCCGGAGGGGGCGCGGGGGCGTAAGGGGGCTGTTGGGCTATCTCCGCCTGAGAAGGCGGAATTTGTACCTGTTCACGCGGCGCCGCGGGTTCGTCCCCGAACAGATCGGGGAACAGCGTGTCCGAGATGAAGGAACAACCACCTAGGATCGCCGCCGCCGCGATTATCGTGGCATGCCTTGTCAATTGAGCCATAGGAATCATATACCTATTCGATGATGAATGCGTGAACGCTCCTCGACGGCAGGTACCGGTCTATGGGAGGTCAAATTCGTTCACATATCCTTAATATGAGTTGATACTAGTTAATCAATTCGGCGGCGACAAGTCCGATTTACTTTCAGGGCTGTCAGGGGGCCGCGCGGTCCGGCGCGAAACGACGGCACCCTTCTAGGTAAGTAAGTACTAGAATGTTGCCAAGGCCGGTTGATTTGGGTAGTGTCGCGGCCCTTCGATGGGTGGCCGCTTACAGGCTGAAATTCCTTTTGTTTCCGCCCTTTGCGCCCGTAGCTCAACTGGATAGAGCGCTAGACTACGGATCTGGAGGTTGGGGGTTCGAATCCTCCCGGGCGCGCCAACTTACTTCCTTGCTCGACCGCGGCGCTCTTGATCGCCGCCCGCGGGAGGGCGCGCGGACGCTCAGTGCTCGAGGATCTTGGAAAGGAACAACTGCGCCCGGTCGCCGCGCGGCGTGCCGAAGAAATCGTCCTTGGTGGCATCTTCCTCGATCCGGCCCTCATCCATGAAGACGACGCGGTCGGCGACCTTGCGGGCGAAACCCATCTCGTGGGTGACGACGATCATGGTCATGCCCTCGTTCGCCAGCTCCACCATCACATCCAAGACCTCGTTGATCATCTCCGGATCCAGCGCCGAGGTCGGCTCGTCGAACAACATGGCGATGGGGTCCATCGCCAGGGCCCGGGCGATGGCGACGCGCTGCTGCTGGCCGCCGGAGAGCTGGGCCGGATGCTTGGCGGCGTGCTCGACCAGATCGACCCGCTCGAGGAGCTTCATGCCGCGTTCTTCCGCCTCGTCGTCTTCGCGGCCCAGCACCTTGGTCTGGGCGAGGCAGATGTTCTCGAGCGCCGTCATGTGCGGGAACAGCTCGAAGTTCTGGAACAGCATGCCGATCTGCGAGCGCAGCCTGGGAAGGTTGGTGGATTTGTCGCCGACCGAGACGCCATCGACGGTGATCTTGCCCTCCTGGAAGGGTTCGAGCCCGTTGACGCATTTGATCAGCGTCGATTTTCCCGATCCGGACGGACCGCAGACGACCACGACCTCGCCCTTATCGACGGCGGTCGAGCAGTGGTTCAGGACCTGGAAGTCGCCGTACCACTTGGAGACGTTCTCGATCTCGATCATATCGCGTACTGCCTTTGCAGTTTCCGGACCCAGAGCGAGGCGATGATGCAGAGCACGAAATAGACCACGGCCGCGGCCAGATAAAGCTCCACCACCCGGTTGTCGCGCACCGCGATCAGATCCGCCGCCGTCAGGAAATCCTTGAGGCCGACTACATAGACCAAGGAGGTGTCTTGGAAAAGGACGATGGCCTGGGTCAGCAGGACCGGCACCATGTTGCGGAACGCTTGGGGCAGGACGACGAACCGCATGGTCTGGCCTTTGGTCAGCCCGACCGCCAGCCCGGCATCGACCTGGGCGCGGGTGATGCTTTGGATGCCGGCGCGGATGATCTCGCAGTAATAGGCCGCCTCGAAAAGGGTGAAGGCGATCAGCACCGAACCCAGGCCGCCGATGGCCTCCAAGCCTATGATGGGCATGGCGAAGTAGAACCAGAAGATCACCAGGATCAGCGGCGTCGAACGGAATGCGTCGACGTAACGCCCGGCGAGGATGGAAAGCGGCGTGAACTTCGAGAGCCGCATCAGCGCCAGAACGGTGCCGAACAGGATGCCGCCGACGATGGCGACCGCCGTCAACAGGAACGTGATCAGCATTCCGTCCCACAGGATGTCAAGGTTGTCGAAGATGACCTGGAAATCGAAATCCCCAAACATGTCAATCGCCCCCCAAGGCGATGGTCCCGGGGATGCGGACCCTGGCCTCGACGAAACGCATGATGGTGACGACGATCAGCGTCACCGTCATGTAACAGAGCGTCGCGGCGGTGAAGACCTCGAAGATGTTGAAGGTGTACTCGGCGATCTGGCGGCTTTGGGCCGTCAACTCCATGACGCCGATGGTCAGCGCCACCGAGGAATTCTTGAAAATGCCCATGAAATCGCTGGTCAAGGGCGGGATGATGATGCGGTAGCTGACGGGCAAAAGGACGTAGCGGTAAACCTGCGTCCGGGTCAGCCCCATGGCCAGCCCGGCATGGGTCTGGCCCCTGGGGATCGATTCGATACCGGCGCGGACCTGTTCGGCGGTTCGCGACGCGTGGTACATGCCGAGACAGACGATGGCGGTCCAGTATTCGGGCAAGGGCAGCTCGCGTTTGATCCAGCGCCCGGCGTCCTCGGGCAGGAGTTCGGGCACGACGAAGAACCAAATGAACATCTGCAGCAGAAGCGGCACGTTGCGGAAGATCTCGACGTAAGCGGTGGCGATGGCCCTGACGGTTCTGTTTTCCACCGTCCTCGACACGCCGATGACGGAGCCGAGGCTGAAGGTAATCACCCAGGCGGCGGAGGCGACGATGACGGTCCACGACAGCCCCGAGACGATCCACTCGAAATAAGGCTGGGCGCATTCCGCCCCGGTATCGAAAGTCTGCCCCGCACCGCCGCCGAATTCCGTGGAGCCGGACCCAGGCGTTGTTGGCTCGACAGCACCAATAGGATCAGCCTCGGGTGATCTGCAAAGCAGGATCGACCAATCCCAGTTGTATTTCATCGCCATGGAACGGCCTCTGCCGCCGGGACAGGAAAAACGGGAGGCGCTTTCACGCCTCCCGGTCCAAGATTCAAGGCCTAGTAGGGAAGGGCCTGGACTTCAAACGCCGTTTTCAGCGTCGAGCTGATCGGCATATTGATTTTGGTCTGACCCGGATTGAACCACTTGTCGTAGACCTTCTGCATCCCGCCCGAACGCATCAGGTCGGCCAGCACCGTATTGCCCAGAAGCCGCATCGCCGAATCGTCGCGGCGAACCATGATGCCGTAGGGGTCGTAGGACAGGAAACGGCCGACGACCTCGAACTGCCCCGGCTTCTTCGATTTGCTGATCAAACCGTACAGCAGCACGTCGTCGGTGGCGTAGGCGTCGACGCGGTCTGTCTCCAGCGCCAGCCAGCCCTGGGGGTGGTCCTTGACCATGTGGTACTTGATCTTGAGGCCCTTTTGCTTGGCGACCCGCTTGATCGCCTTCTCGTTGGTGGTGCCGAGCGAAAGCGCGATGGACTTGCCGTTGAGGTCCTCGATCTCCTTGATGCCCGAGCCCTTCTTGACCCCGAGCTTGGTGCCGGTGATGAAGGTGACGGCGAGATAATCGATCTGCTTGGAGCGGGTCAGGTTGTTGGTGGTCGAGCCGCATTCGATGTCGATGGTGCCATTGGCCAGCAGCGGGATGCGGGTCTGTGACGTGACCGGCACCAGCTTGACCTTGAGGTTCGGCATCTTGAGCGTGGCTTTGATCTTGTCGATGATCTTGTAGCAGAGATCGACGGTGTAGCCGATCGGCTTGCCTTTCGGCCCTATATAAGCGAAAGGAACCGATGCTTCGCGGTGGCCCATGACGATGACCCCGCGATCCTTGACTTTCTTGAGGGTGCCGTAGAGTTCGGCGGCGTATCCGTCGGTCGCCGTCAAGGCGAAGACCGCCGCGATGAGAATTGCCGTTTTCTTGAGCATATCGAATACTCCCTGAAGTTTGTTTCTTGATGGCTAGTGTCCGATTCATACGCCTTTCGGGCGGAAATTTCCACCCCTGGCGTGTTTGTCTTCCTTCCCGTGGTGTCCCGTCCTAAAAGAAGGGCCTTGGAACTGGGCCGATGCCGGGGCGCCGGGACGGACGCGCCGGGGCAAGGCTCTGTTCCTTGAAATTCACCCATTTCATCCCTGGCCGGATAATGCTCCGGGCGCCGGGAAAGGATCGAGAAGATGATCGGCAGGATCAAGCAACAGACCCCCCAAGCCGGGAGGGCTTGAGATGACCGCGGAGACCGCTTCGACGCGAAAGCCCGATCCGGAGCATGGCGGGCCCAAGGGTGGACGGCCCAGGGGCGAACGGCCCAGGGATAGCCGGTCGGCGCGCTTCGATTTCTCGGCGCTCGGATCGCTGATGTCTTATCTGTGGACGGCGAACTCGTTCGAGTTGCGCGCCCGGGTGGTGGGGGCGCTCATCCTGCTGGTCGGCGCCATGTCGGCCAACGTCTATTTGCCGATCCTCTATAAGGGCGCCGTCGACGCGCTCGACGCCGAGGCCGGGCAGGTCCTGGCGCTGCCCCTTGGCCTGATCGGCGCCTACGGGCTGCTCAGGCTGATTTCGGTGGCTTTCGGCGAGCTCCGCGACGCGGTCTTCGCCAAGGTCACCCAGCGGGCGATCCGCACCGTGGCGCTTCAGGTCTTTCGCCATCTCCACGCGCTGTCGCTGCGATTCCACCTCGACCGCCAGACCGGGGGGCTGAGCCGGGCGATCGAGCGCGGCACCAAGGGGATCGAGTTCGTCCTCGCCTTCATGCTGTTCAACATCATCCCGACGATGCTGGAGATCCTCGTCGTCTGCTCGATCCTATGGGTGCTTTACGATTTCTGGTTCGCCGCCGTCACTTTCCTCACCATCGGGTCCTATATCGCGTTCACCCTGACGGTGACCGAATGGCGCCTCAAATACCGGCGCGAGATGAATACGCGCGACAGCGAGGCCAATACCAAGGCCATCGACAGCCTGCTCAATTACGAGACGGTGAAATATTTCTGCGCCGAGGAACACGAGGCCGGCCGCTACGACCGGGCGCTCGAGCACTATGAGCGCGCCGCCGTCATATCCAAGACGTCGCTGTCGGCGCTCAACATCGGCCAAAGCAGCATCATCGCCATCGGGTTGACGGCAGTGATGATCATGGCCGGCCAGGGCGTGGTGAAGGGGAACATGAGCATCGGCGACTTCGTCCTCGTCAACACCTACCTCGTCCAGCTCTACCTGCCGCTCAACTTCCTCGGCTTCGTTTACCGCGAGGTCAAGCAGTCGCTGACCGACATGGAGGCGATGTTCTCGATCATCGCCATCCCGGAGGAAGTCACCGACGCTCCCGGCGCCAAGCCGCTCAAGATCAATGGCGGCGCCATCGCCTTCGACGGCGTCAGTTTCGGCTACGATGCGGACCGCCCCATCCTCAAGGACGTCTCCTTCACCGTGCCGGCGGGCAAGACGGTCGCCATCGTCGGCCCCAGCGGCGCCGGAAAGTCGACGATCTCGCGCCTGTTGTTCCGTTTCTATGACGTCACCGGCGGCACCGTCTCCATCGACGGCCAGGACATCCAGAGCGTCACCCAGGCGAGCGTGCGCGCCGCCATCGGCATCGTGCCCCAGGACACGGTGCTGTTCAACGACACCATCCGTTACAACATCGCCTACGGCCGGTCCGGCGCCTCCGACGACGACATCGACCGGGCGGCCAGGCTGGCGCGGATCGACGACTTCATCCGTTCCTCGCCCGCCGGTTACGACACCAGGGTCGGCGAGCGCGGCCTGAAGCTGTCGGGCGGCGAGAAACAGCGGGTCGCCATCGCCCGCACCATCCTCAAGCGGCCCGCTATCCTGGTATTCGACGAGGCCACCTCGGCGCTCGATTCGAAGACCGAAAAGGAAATACAGGCCTCGCTCCGCGAAGTCTCGGCCGAGCGCACGACCGTGATCATCGCGCACCGCCTGTCGACCGTGGTCGAGGCGGATGAGATCGTCGTCCTCGAGGACGGTTCGGTCGTCGAGCGCGGCCGTCACGCCGAACTTCTCGCCAAGGGCGGACAGTACGCCGCCATGTGGGCGCGTCAGCAAGAGGCGAAGAAGTTCGAGGAAACCCCGATCGAGGATCTCGGCGAACAGCTCGCCGGCGAGGCGCTTGCCAGCGAGGGCCCGGGCGAGGAGAATCTTTAGAAGATCACGGCGCCCGGAACGGTGTTCATGGCGGTTGCCGCGCGGGAAGCGGCTCGGACTCGATGAAGGAACGGAGGCCCCATGGCTGAGAGAGGCGCGTTTGGCGCCGTCGTCTTCGATCTCGGCGGGGTGCTGATCGATTGGAACCCACGCCATCTCTACCGCAAACTGTTCGAGGACGCGGGCGAGATGGAGGATTTCCTCGCCACCGTCTGTAATCCGGCCTGGAACCAGCGTCAGGACGCCGGACGGCCGGTCGCCGAGGCCACCGCCGAGCTTAAAGCGCGTCATCCCGACAAGGCGGCGCTGATCGAGGCCTATTACGGGCGTTGGCCGGAGATGCTGAACGGGGCGATCGACGGCACCGTGGCGATCCTGGCCGAGCTCAAGGACCGAGGCACGCCGTTATACGCGCTTACCAACTGGTCGGCCGAAACCTTTCCCCACGCCCGGTGCCGCTTCGGCTTCCTCGATTGGTTCCGGGCCATCGTCGTCTCCGGCGACATCGGCCTGATCAAACCGGACGCCGACATCTATGAACTGCTGCTGGCCACCCAGGATCTGACGGCGGCCGAGACGGTGTTCATCGACGACAAGGGAGAGAACGTCGAGGCCGCCCGCGCGCTCGGCTTCCATGGCATCCGCTTTACCGAACCCGAGAGCCTACGCACGGCGCTTGGCGAACTTGGGGTGCTGTAGAGGACACTTGCCATATTTCGATTATTCGAATATATTCGAAATATGATCAAAGCCTCATTCATATCGGCGTTCAGTGCTCTCGCCCATGAACATCGGCTGCGGGTGTTCAGGATGTTGATCCGCAAGGGTCCGGGAGGGATGCCGGCGGGGGACATCGCCCATCGGCTGGGCGTGCCCCCGTCCTCTCTCTCGTTTCACCTGGACCGGTTGGAGCGGGCGGGTCTTATCAAATCCCGGCGCGACCAACGCCGGATCATCTATGCGGCGGACATCGATGGGACCCGCCGCGTGCTGACCTTTCTCACCGAGGATTGCTGCGGCGGCCATCCGGAGATTTGCGCTGGCCTGATCGCCGGCGACGAGGCCCGCAAGGGAACCCCCGCAAATAAACCCCGGCAAAGAAACCCCCGGCAAAGAAACTAGGCGACGATGACGGCGATTGGCCCAGAGGAAGATTGGACATGAGCGACAAGGAACCGTTTAGCATCGCCCGCCGCCTGGTCGCGGAATCCCTGGGCACCGCGATCCTTCTGGCGACGGTGGTCGGTTCCGGCATCATGGGAGAGAGATTGGCCGACGGCAACATGGCCATCGCACTCTTGGCCAACACCCTGGCGACAGGGGCGATCCTGGTCGTCTTGATCCTCATTTTCGGCCCGGTATCGGGCGGCCATTTCAACCCGGCGGTCACGCTGGCATTTTTCATCAGGCGCGAGATCGCCTTCGCCACCGCCCTGCTTTACCTGACCGTCCAGGTGCTGGGGGCGCTCGGTGGCGTCATCGCGGCCCATTTCATGTTCGAGCTGCCGATCGTCCAGGTTTCGCAACACGCGCGGGCCGGGCCGGGCCAGTGGCTGTCGGAAGCCATCGCCACCTTCGGCCTGGTCGCGGCGATCCTCGGCACCCTGCGATTCCGTCCCGCCGCCGTGCCCTATGCCGTCGGGCTGTTCATTTCCGCCGGCTACTGGTTTACCGCCTCGACCTCGTTCGCCAATCCGGCGGTGACCATCGCGCGCAGTTTCACCGATACCTTCTCCGGCATCCAGCCCGGCCACGCCCCCGCCTTCATCCTGGCCGAGCTGGT
>JADFJG010000038.1 GCA_022566265.1 Pseudomonadota bacterium
TCCTTCATGCCGCTGAGCTCGGCCGACGCCTTCGGCGGCGTCATCATCACCGACTGGTATGCGCCGCCGGAAACCCCCGACCACCGGTTCAAGGCCAACATCTACATCCTCGACCGCCGGCTGCGCTCCGACGGCGTTCGTGTCGCCCTGTTCCACCAGCGCCGGGACAGCAGCGGCCAATGGGTCGATGCCCAGGTGCATGACCAGACCGCCACCAAATTGGAAGACGCCATCCTCACCCGCGCCCGCCAACTGCGCGTCGGCGCCGTACGCTAGTCCTTCCGGCCACCGATCCAACCATTAAATTCTTCATTTCGTTAGCGCCTTGCCTCTTGCGGCGGACCGCTTAGGCGAGGAAAATCCCCCGGCGCCGGGAGGGGACGATGGGTGAAGCCATCGCCAGTCCCCGGCCTGGGTGTAGAGCGGTTCTTGCGGAGGCGAAGGGAAAGGGCCGGATGTCGCGTTACAACGTCAAGGAAGCCGAGGCCAGGTGGCAGACCGTCTGGGAGGAGCGCGGCTGCTTTAAGGTCGTCGAAGATCCGGCGCGGCCCAAATACTACGTGCTGGAGATGTTTCCCTATCCGTCCGGGCGCATCCATGTCGGCCATGTGCGCAACTATACCCTCGGCGACGTGGTGGCGCGCTTCAAGCGCGCCCAGGGCTTCAACGTGCTCCATCCCATGGGCTGGGACGCCTTCGGCCTGCCGGCCGAGAACGCGGCGATCGAGAACAAGGTGCATCCCGCCAAATGGACCCGCGAAAATATCGCCCGCATGGCGGCGCAGCTTCGCTCCATGGGGCTGTCCTATGACTGGTCGCGCGAGTTCGCCACCTGCGATCCGGATTACTACCGCCATGAACAGAAGATGTTCCTCGATTTCATCGAATCGGGCCTGGCCTACCGCAAGGAGTCCTGGGTCAACTGGGACCCTGTCGATAGGACGGTGCTGGCCAACGAGCAGGTGATCGACGGCCGCGGCTGGCGCTCGGGCGCGCCGGTGGAGAAACGCAAATTGCCGCAATGGTTCCTGCGCATCACCGATTTCGCCGATGAGCTGATCGACGGCCTCAAGACCCTGGAGCGCTGGCCCCAGAAGGTACGGGTGATGCAGGAAAACTGGATCGGCCGCTCCGAAGGGCTGCGCATGGCCTTCACGCTGAAGGCGGCCGGCGACGCGCCCACCGGCGCCGCCCGTGCGCTCGAGCGCTTTTCCGCGCCGCTCGAGATCTTCACCACCCGGGCCGACACCATCTTCGGCGCCTCGTTCTGCGCGCTGTCGGCGAACCATCCCCTGGCCGACGCGCTGGCGGCGGGGAACGCGGCGCTCGGCGAGTTCATCGGCGAATGCAACCGCATGATGACCAGCGAGGAGGCCCTGGAAACGGCCGAGAAAAAGGGTTTCGATACCGGCGTGGTGGCGCTTCATCCCTTCATCGAGGGGCGCGAGTTGCCGGTCTATATCGCCAATTTCGTGCTCATGGAGTACGGCTCGGGCGCGATCTACGGCTGCCCGGCCCATGACCAGCGCGACCTCGATTTCGCGCGCAAATACGGCCTTCCGGTGGTCCCCGTGGTGGCGCCGCCAGGGGTCGACGCCGATGCCGCCCGGTTCGTCATCGATGACGAGGCCTATCTCGGCGACGGCGTCTTGATCAACTCCGATTTCCTCGATGGCCTCGACGTCGCCGCCGCCAAGGAAGAGATCGCCAGACGCGCCGAGGCCGCCGGCACCGGCGAGCGCAAGGTGATCTACCGGCTGCGGGACTGGGGGGTGTCGCGTCAGCGCTACTGGGGCTGCCCGATACCGGTGATCAACTGCGATGCCTGCGGCATCGTGCCGGTGCCGGAAGAGGATCTGCCGGTGACCCTTCCCGATGACGTGGATTTCGAGGAGCCGGGCAATCCCCTGGACCGCCATCCCCATTGGAAACATGTCGAATGCCCGAAATGCGGCGGCCCGGGTCTGCGCGAGACCGACACCTTCGACACCTTCTTCGAGTCCTCGTGGTATTTCGCGCGCTTCTGCTCGCCCCAGGCGGAGGCGCCGTTCGACCGCCGGGCGGTCGATTACTGGCTGCCGGTGGACCAGTATATCGGTGGCATAGAACATGCCGTCCTGCACCTGCTGTACTCCCGCTTCTTCATCCGGGCGCTCGGCCGCAATTCCTATCTCGATGTCGATGAGCCGTTCGCCGGGCTGTTGACCCAGGGCATGGTGTGCCACGAAACCTACCGGGACCAGCAGGGCGAGCGGCTTTTCCCGGACCAGGTCGAGCGCACGGCCGACGGCAAGACGGTGCTTTCGGCCGATGGCTCGCCGGTTACGGTGGGCCGTTCGGTCAAAATGAGCAAATCCTACAAGAACGTCGTCGACCCGGCGGCGATCATCGAGGCCTACGGCGCCGACGCCATTCGCCTGTTCATGTTGTCGGACAGCCCGCCGGAACGCGATCTCGATTGGACCGATTCAGGGATAGACGGCGCGGCGCGCTACATCCAGCGGTTATGGCGCCTGGTCCACGAGGCGCTTCCTTCCCTGCCGCCGCCGGACGCGCCAGCCGTGGAGGGCGCGGCCGACGCAAGCGAAATCCGCCGCGCCATTCACAAGACCATCGCGGCGGTAACCGAGGATCTCGAGAAATTCCATTTCAACCGCGCCATCGCCCGGGTGCGCGAATTGACCAATGTGCTCGGCGAGCTTGGCCCGGGGAACGGAGGAAACGGGGAGCACGGAGGGACCCGGCGCGAAGGGCTGGAGACGGTGGTGCGCCTCATCGCGCCGATGATGCCCCATCTGGCCGAGGAGTTGTGGCGCGCGCTTGGCCATGAGACACTTATGGTGGATATGCCCTGGCCGGAGGCGGACGGGGCGCTGCTCGTCGACGAAACGGTTACCATCGCGGTGCAAGTCAACGGCAAGCTCAGGGGCACCATCGAGCTGCCGCGCGACGCCACCCGCGAGGAGGTGGAAGCGGCGGCCCTGGCATTACCGAAGGTAGCGGCGGCGACCGCCGGCAAGCAAGTCCGCAAGGTCATCGTCGTGCCCAACAGGATCGTCAATGTCGTGGCTTAGGCGCCCGGCGCCGCTGGCGATGCCGCTGGCGCTGCTGATCGCTCTCGGCGCCTGCGGATTCCGGCCGCTTTATTCCGAGCGCCATAACGCCGGCGTGACGGCGGCGCTGGCGGCGACCCGGATAGAGCTCATCGCCGACCGCACCGGCCAGAAGCTCCACAACTTCCTGCTCGACCGGCTCAATCCCAAAGGCCGGGTGGCCCGGCCCCGTTACGGGCTCAAGATCAAAGTCCAGACCCAGCGCCGCGAACTCGGCATCCGCAAGGACGAGACCGCCACCCGCGCCAACCTCACCCTTACGGCAAGCTACACGCTCCGCGATTGGCGAACCGGCCGGTCGCTGTATGAAGGTTTCAGCCGCTCCACCAACAGCTACAACATCCTCGAGTCCGACTTCGCCACCTTGGCGGCGCTCAACGATGTCACCACCCGGGCCGCCCGCGAATTGAGCGAGAAGATCAAGACCCGGCTGTCGATCTTCTTTTCCCAGGCAAGGCGGCCACGGTGAGATCGTTCGCCATGCGCCTTCCGGTTGGCAACCCGACGCCATGAAGATCGCCGCCGGCCAGATCGACGGTTTCGTCAAGAAGCCCCCCCCCGGCATTCGCGCCGTCCTCGTCTACGGACCCGATTCCGGGTTGGTGACGGAGCGGGCGGAGATCCTTATCGTCGCCGTGGCGGGCACGCTGGACGATGCCTTTCGCATCTCGGAGATCGGCGCCGGGGAGCTTCGCAACGATCCGGCGCGGCTCGGCGACGAAGCGGCGGCGCTGTCGCTTACCGGCGGGCGCCGGGTGGTGCGCATTCGCGAGGGGACCGACAGGTTGAGCGAGATGCTCGCTCCTATCCTCGAGGACGGCGCGGCGCGCGATGGCGACGACGGGGCGATGATCGTCATCGAGGCGGGTCCGCTGGCGCCGCGCTCGGCGCTGCGCCGCCTGGCCGAAGCCGCGCCCAACGCCGCCGCGCTTGCGTGTTACGCCGACGAAGGGCGTGGCCTCGAGGCGGTCATTCGCCAAACCCTGGCGGCGAACGGCCTCCGGGCCGGGCCCGAGACCCTGGCCTACCTTTGCGCCCATCTCGGCGGTGACCGTATGATCACCCGCAATGAGATCGCCAAGCTGGCGCTTTACCTCGGGGGCGAGGGCGAGGTCCGCCTGGCCGACGCCGAGGCCTGCATCGGCGATTCGGCGGCGTTGGGCCTCGATGATCTCATCGATCAGGCCGCCAACGGCAAGCGCGCCGAGCTCGACCGCGCCTTGTGCCGCCTTTATTTCGAGGGGACGAGCCCGATCACCGTGCTGCGCGCCGCGGCGCGCCACTTCCAGAGACTTCATTACGTAGCCGGAATGATTTCCGCTGGTGAACCCATGGACCGGGCGATCATGGCGTTGCGGCCACCGCTCTTCTTCAAGAGAAAACCGAACTTCCAGGCGCAACTCCGCCACTGGCCTGCCGAACGCCTCGCCACCGTCTTGGCGTCGCTGACCGACGCCGAGGCCGATTGCAAGACCACCGGCATGCCGGCCGGCGCCATCTGCGCCCGTACTTTGATGAGGATCGCTTACCGTGCCAGGCGGTCCTAGGCGTTACCCCGGCGCATCACCCACTTAGCCCGAATATTTCATGAAGGCGCTCCCTCAGGGTGTGTTAGTGTTTTACGTCAATGGCTTGGCTCGTTTTTCGAAAAGAGGCGTTTTGTATCCTCGTCCGCTGAACGGTTTTGCGCCGGCCCTGTTTATCCAAATCGGCGCACCAAACCTCAAGCCATAGCGATGCTATGACTTTCGGCTTCGCACACCGCCTTGGACAAACATTGCTCGCCGCAAATTCCGTTCCCTTCATGAATTATCCGGGTTAGCCGCTTGCCCGCCTCCCGAACCGTCGCCCGACCTTTCTCCGCCCGCCGACCCGTTCTCCGCGCCAGCGCGGTCGCGGAGGGTGCAATCGGGTTTCGCGCCGGCGCCGCTTCGCCGTGGCGAAGGCCCGTTCCATTATCCGGGCCTACCCTGCCGCCGGCGGCCGCTTGAGGGGAGCGGGAAACGTCAGGCCGATCGGGATGATGCTCGAGGACAGAATCCAGGCCGGATAGCGCCCTCGTGGCGCCGTTGGCACGCCGCCGTTTCGATGGGTCGCCTGATTTTCGTGATTGCCCGCGGCCCGAGAGACTCCGACGGCCAAAAAGGGGTGCTACCGGCGGTTGAGTTCGGTCACTTCCCTCCACCGTCCTGCCGTGGCCGGATGAAGGAACCGCTGAGCCGCACCGGCGCTTCCGGCTTTGGCGCGCCCTTGGCCTCCGATTTTGGCGACGGCACCGGTCTCGGCGGGCCAAACGCGGCCGACCGGTCCTCCGGTTCGGTTCGTCTTTCACTTTCGGGTGAAGTGATCCCCTTCCCTTCGTCCCGATCCACCGCCTGGTCTTGGCGGCCGGTCGGCTTTACCGGCTTGACCGCCAACCCCTCGGCCGGCCCTTCGCCGATCCGTTCCATTATTTCATCGGACAAGTCGTCCGAAGGCCCAACGGCCGACCCGCCCGCCGGCGCAAGGCCGGCGTTGGCCGCCGGGACTCTCCGGCCCGCCGCGAGGGGATCGTGATTCAACCGCCTGAGCACGTCGTCGAGCTGCTCCAGCGTCCGGTAGTGGATGCTGAGCGTGCCGCCCTTGCCGTCGAAGGAGATCTCGGTCTTCAGGCCGAGGGTGTTGGAGAGATGGCGTTCGAGGCCAAGCAGATCGGCATCCTTGTGTGCTTGATCGGGGCCCGGTCTCTTACTCTCGGCGCTCTTATTCCTCGCCCGCTGGACCAGGCGCTCGGTCTGGCGCACGTTGAGTCCCCGCTTCACCACCTGACCGGCAAGCCCGGCCGCGTCCCCGGCGTTGAGGAGCGCGCGGGCGTGGCCGGCGGTCAGCGCCCCGTCCCGGAGCATGTTCTTGACCGCGTCGGGCAGGTTCAAAAGGCGAATCATATTGGCGATATGGCTGCGGCTCTTGCCCACGGACCGGGCGAGATTTTGCTGAGAGTGGTTGAATTCCTCCAGCAACCTGCGGTAGCCGCCCGCCTCCTCGAGAGCATTGAGGTCCCGGCGCTGGATGTTCTCGATCAGGGCGATCTCCAGGGAGTCCCGGTCCGTAAGCTCCTTGATGATGACCGGAACATCGTGAAGTTGGGCCAACTGCGCCGCCCGCCAGCGGCGTTCACCGGCGACGATCTCAAAGGCGTTGGGCTTTTGCGGATGGCGACGCACGACGATCGGCTGGATGATGCCCCTGTCGCGCACCGATTCGACAAGCGATTCCATGTGATCCTGGTCGAAATTCTTGCGCGGCTGCAAGCGGTTGGGATGAAGGAACTCCACCGGCACCATACGCGATTGGCGCAACCGTTCGAAGCCGGTCTCTTCCTCGCTTTCCTCGCCAAAAAGCGCGGCCAGGCCGCGCCCCAGATTCTGTCGACTCCGCTTGGGCCGCGTGTCCTCCAGTTTCATAGCGAAATCTCCCGCTCACGGCGCAGCACTTCGGACGCCAGGTGAATATAGGCTTGGGATCCGGAACAGTGCGTGTCGTAAAGCAAAACCGGTTTGCCATGTGACGGCGCTTCCGACACCCGCACATTGCGGGGAATGACGGTGTCGTACACCTTGTCGCCGATGAAGCCGCGAACGTCCGTCGCCACCAGGCCGGACAAGTTGTTGCGCGTATCGAACATGGTCAGAACGACGCCCTGAAGTTGCAACCGGGAGTTGAAGTTTGTCTTGACCCTCTCGATCGTCTTGAGAAGGTGCGTCAGCCCTTGCAGGGCAAAAAACTCGCACTGGAGCGGCACCAACACCGCGTCGGCCGCCACCAGCGCGTTCAGGGTCAACAGTCCCAGCGCCGGCGGACAATCGATCAGCACATAGTCGTATTTCAACACATAATCGAAGTTCGGCGCCGCCCGCGCCAGGGCGTCGCGCAGGGCATATTCCCGGTGATCCATATCCATCAACTCGAACTCGGCGCCCGCCAAATCGACCGACGAGGGCACCACCGCCAGGTGCGGCACCATGCATGGCACCGTCGCCGCCGCCAGGGACGCGCGACCGAGCAGCACGTGGTAGGACGTGACGGTCCGCCGGCCGCGGCCGAGGCCGAGGCCGGTGCTGGCGTTTCCCTCGGGATCGAGGTCGATGATCAGGACTTTCTTTTCGACGGCGGCGAGCGCGGTGGCGAGATTGATGGCGGTGGTGGTCTTGCCGACGCCGCCTTTCTGGTTGGCGATGGCGAAAATCCGGGTCTTTGACCGGGCGCCTGGCCCGCCATCGCCATTATCGGGGACGCTAGAACTGTTGTCCTTGGGATCGGTCACGGGAAATTTGCCTTAACCGGAGAACGACTCCGGAAGAATCCGAGTCGCTTGCAAAACGTTCGACGCGCATACTCCACTTTTTTGCCGCCTCGGTCAATTCCTCATCGGCCTTTTTTCCCTTCAAAAAGAGACATTCGCCTTCGCGGCCGACGAACGGCGCCGAATATGCGAGTAACTTGTCCAGCGGCGCCAGGCTTCTGGCGGTGACGATGTCGGCGGCGAAAGGGGTCAGCGATTCCACCCGCGAGGGTTGAATCGTTATCTCGGTGTTTGTTTCCCTGGCCACCGTCGCGAGGAACGCGCATTTGCGCCGGTTGGACTCCACCAGATGCACCACGCCGGCCCCCATGATCGCCAGAACCAGACCGGGAAAACCGGCGCCGCTGCCGATATCGACGATCACCGGCGCGCCGCCCGCGCCGCGAGACGGAATGTAGCGGGCGAGTTGGGCGCTATCGAGCATATGGCGCCGCCAGGCATCCTCGAGGCTACGCGTGCTGACCAGATTGATCGTGCCTTGCCATTTTTCGAGAAGGCGCAAATAAACCCGGAGCCGCCCCAATGTTTCACGTGAAACAGCGGTCAGACGTTGGAACCCCTCGGCCGTGAGCTTGTCGTCCATGCCGCCGGACCTGCCCCTTCTAGCCCGGATTTCTCACCATGGACAGGCGCGTCATCGCGTCGGGCGGTTCCCGGTCCACCAGGAGAAGGCCCGGGAGCGTAGCCTGGGCTACGGTCAAGGCCTTCGACGCCATGGGCGGCCATGTTGAGGGGAGCGGGCCGGCGCGACCCGAAGGGCGGCGGCTATCGCACGACAGGCGTCGTCGAAGCGCTTGCCCGATGTGCATACATCGCGCCGCGCGCTTCTCCTAGCCTGTCGTGCGATAGCCACCGTGCCGCACCTGTCCATGGTGAGAAGTCCGGGCTAACCCCGCGGATGCCGCGATTCTACTTTTCCGCCAATGCTTTATACCAAAGGTCCTTGGTATTAGGCGCTCCGGCGCAGGCCGCGGCGCCTAACGAAACCGAGCAGCGCGGTCAGCGCCGCCGGTGTGATTCCGGGGATTCGCGCCGCCGCGCCAAGGGTCGCCGGCCGGGCGATGGTCAATTTCTCACGCGCCTCGGCGGACAGGCCGCCGACACGCCCGTAATCGAGATCGTCGGGCAGTGCCAACGCCTCGTCGCGGCGAAAAGCGCGGATATCGGCCGCCTGGCGGTCGATATAACCGGCATAGCGGGCATCGATCTCGAGCTGCTCACCGATTTCACCGCGAACCCCCTTCAGTTCCGGCCACATTACCGCGAGGCGGGAAAGGGTGATGCCAGGATAGGCCAAGAGCGTAAAGGCCGAGCGGCGCACCCCGTCCTGATTGATCTTGTACCCGGCGCGCGCCAGTGCCGGCGGCGTCGCCTGCAATCGCTCCACCTGGGCCCGGGCGGCGGCGAGGCGGGCCATCTTGGCGCCGAAGGCCCGCGATCGCTCCGTCCCCACCGCGCCGACGGCCTCTCCCCTGGCGGTAAGGCGTTGATCGGCGTTATCGGCGCGCAACAACAGCCGGTATTCGGCCCTGGAGGTGAACATACGGTAGGGCTCCACGACCCCGAGCGTCACCAGATCGTCGATCAACACGCCGATATACCCTTCCGCCCGGTCGAGGACGAACCCCGGACCCGGGTTTTGGGCCCGAGCGCCGAGACTTCCCGCCGCCAGCGCCGCGTTGATCCCCGCCATCAGGCCCTGGGCCGCCGCCTCCTCGTAGCCGGTGGTGCCGTTGATCTGCCCGGCGAGGAACAAACCCGGCACCCGGCGGGTCTCAAGCGTCGGTTTGAGTTCCCTTGGGTCGATATAGTCATATTCTATGGCGTATCCGGGCCGGCGCATGACGGCGCGGCCGAGCCCCGGTATGGTCTCGATCAGCGCTTGCTGGATGTCGCGCGGCAGCGACGTCGAAATCCCGTTCGGATAGACCGTATCATCGTTAAGCCCTTCTGGCTCAAGGAAAATCTGGTGCCGCGCCCGGTCGGGGAAACGCACCACCTTGTCCTCGATAGAGGGACAATAGCGCGGGCCCTTACTCTCGATCTGGCCGCTGTAGATCGGCGCGCGGTGGAGATTTCGCCGGATGAGGTCATGAGTCGCCGGCGTCGTCGCGGTGATGTGGCAATTAATCTGCTTCGTGGTGATGGTGTCGGTGAGATAGGAGAACGGCTGCGGCGGATCGTCGCCCGGCTGGACCTCGAGGCCCCGCCAGTCGATGGTGTTGCCATCGAGCCTCGGCGGCGTACCGGTCTTGAGCCGCCCGAGGCCGAAACCCGCCGCTTCCAGGGTGTTGGCGAGCCCGGTCGCCGGCGCCTCGCCGGCCCGGCCCGCCGGAATCTTTTCCTCCCCGATATGGATGAGGCCACGCAGGAAGGTGCCGGTGGTCAGGATCGCCGCCGCGGTCGCTATGACCTCGCCGCCCGCGGTCACCACCCCAGAAATTCTTCCTTGATTATCGAGCTCCAAATCCTCGACCGCCGCCGCCCGGAGGGTCAGGTTGGGCTGGGCGGCGAGGATCTCGCCCATGGCCATCCTGTAAAGCGCCCTGTCCGCCTGGGCGCGGGGCCCGCGCACCGCCGGCCCCTTGGCGCGGTTGAGCACCCGGAACTGAATACCGGCACGGTCGATCACCCGCCCCATGACACCATCCAGGGCGTCGATCTCGCGCACCAGATGGCCCTTTCCGAGGCCGCCGATGGCCGGATTGCAGGACATTTCGCCGATGGTCTCGATCTTGTGGGTGAGCAGCAGGGTGCGCGCGCCCATGCGCGCCGCCGCCGCCCCGGCCTCGGCGCCGGCGTGCCCCCCACCGATGACGATGACATCGTAGCGCGACATGCCGGGAATGTAGTGATCGCCCCAGGCGAAGTCAAAGAGCCAAAGGCCGAAATCCGCCGATTACCCGGCCCCAGGGCATTGTTCGGCTAAAATTCCGGGGCAACGGCCCGTAACCCGGTCGTCGGACCCGACGTCCCCGACCGGGCGCCGCAAAATTATCGGCTTCGGTTCCATGGATATGGCTGGGCGACCGCGATGGCGTCGCCCGTGGCCCCAGGCGTCGGTCCGCAGAGCCCCACCGTCACCTTGCTCAAACTAAAATTCAGCTCCGGCCAAAATTCATCGGCCGGGCCGAAAATCCAGTGGTTCCAAGTCCTGATTTCCATCACTTGCCGCCGGGACTCCAGACCGGCGCCGGTCACCGAACGCATATAACGATATCGTAACAATCGCGGGGGCCGTTGGCGGCGTCGTGGGGCGAGACGGGGTCAATGAGGCGAGGCCCATGCTTAAAAGCGGGGCTTAAAAGCGGGGCTTAAAAGCGGGGTTCAAAAGCGTGTTTCACGTGAAACAGGCCGTTCTCTTTATGGTATTCCACCGTTTCTTCACTTGCCGATACAGAAATCGCGGAAAATGACATCGAGAATGTCGTCCACCTCTACCCGGCCGGTTATCCGCCCCAGCGCCCGGGCGGCGAGGCGCAAATCCTCGGCCGCCAAGGCCTCCTCCGAGGCGCCGGCGAAACGGCTCAGCGCGTCGACGCTCTCCTCGAGGGCATCGCGATGCCTGGCGCGGGTCAAAGCCGGTGAGCCGGCCAACTCGATCCTATTCGAAACCATTGATTCCAAACACTCAAGAAGCTCCGCCATGCCGGCGCCGGTCTTGGCGGAGGCGATCACCACCGGCCGCCCGCCTACCCGTACCTTGACACCGGGGACACCGGGGACACCGGGACCCTGGCCCGGACCGAGAAGATCCGCCTTGTTGAGGATCGGCACGGTGTCGTCATTGACCAGGGCCAGGGTCTTGGCGTCGAGCTCGGGCCAAAGGGTGATGTCGAACAGCGCCAGTCGGATGTCGGCTTCCGCCGCGCGGGCCTCGGCGCGGCGAATTCCCTCCCTTTCAACCCCTTCCGCGGCCTCGCGCAAGCCGGCGGTGTCGGCGACGATCACCGGGAATCCCCCGAGATCGAGATGGACCTCGATGACGTCCCGGGTGGTGCCGGCGGTCTCGGCGACGATGGCCGCGTCGCGCCGGGCGAGGGCGTTCAACAGACTGGATTTGCCGACATTGGGGGCGCCGATGATGGCGATGTAGATGCCATCGCGCAAGCGTTCACCACGCCGTTTGTCATCAAGGTGTTGCGCGATTTCCTCCTTTAGCCCCAACATCTTGTGATTTACCTTCCGTGACAAGTCGGCCGGCAATTCCTCGTCGGTAAAATCTATTACCGCCTCGTAATGGGCCAGGGCCTCGATCAGCCGTCCCCGCCAGCCCTCGTAGATGGCGCCGAGCTCGCCCTCGAGCTGACGCCGCGCCTGGCGGCGCTGGGCCTCGGTTTCGGCGTTGACCAGATCGGCGAGCCCTTCCGCCGCGGTGAGCTCGAACTTGCCGTTCTCGAACGCCCGGCGGGTAAATTCCCCCGGCTCCGCCAGGCGCAGCCCCTCCAGGCCCCGGAGAGCCTCGGTGATGGCCGCCTCGACCGCCCGTCCACCATGGAGCTGGAACTCGGCCACATCCTCGCCGGTGAAGCTCTTGGGCGCGGGAAACCATAAGCCCAGCCCGTCATCGAGGACCTCGCCGGTGGCCGGAGAGCAGAGATGCACCCGGACGGCGCGGCGCGGCGGCGGCAGGGCGCGACGGGTGAGATCGACGAACGCCCTCGCGGCCCCGGGCCCGGAGACGCGGAACACGGCGACACCGGCCCGACCCGGCGCACTCGCCAAGGCAAAGATGGTCTCATCCGTCAAGGCATCTCCCCCCTGCCCAAAACCTAGGCGACACCGGTCGCGATCGCGGTTCTAGGGCACCGGCCGGCCCCAGGGCACTTGCCGGCCAGGGTGCGGGCTTGGTTGGCGCATGTCATTAACCCGAAGTGATTTGGGGTTGTTTGACGAAACTTTGTCGCCAAAATATGGCTCAAACTACGTCAAGGAAATGACGTTAGCAACGGCGCTTGCCCTTCGCTTTCGGAGTCCACGTAAAGCCATGACCGAGAACACGCTGTCAGCGGAAACCAGTCCCTACCTCCTGCAGCACAAGGACAATCTTGTCCACTGGCAGCCGTGGGGACCGGGCGCGCTCTCGCTCGCCAAGCGGACCGAGAGACCGATCATGCTTTCGGTCGGCTACGCCGCCTGTCACTGGTGTCATGTCATGGCCCATGAAAGTTTCGAGGATGGCGAAACCGCGGCGCTGATGAACGAGCTCTTCGTCAACATCAAGGTCGATCGCGAGGAGCGCCCCGACATCGACACCATCTACCAGTCCGCCCTGGCGCTTCTCGGTCAACGTGGCGGCTGGCCGCTGACCATGTTCCTGACGCCCGACGGCAAACCCTTCTGGGGCGGCACCTACTTTCCGCCGGTCTCCCGCTTCGGCCGACCCGGCTTCAAGGACATCTTGCGCCGCGTCGCCGAGCTCTACAAGCAAGAGCCGGCAAAGATATCGGCCAACGTCGCGACGCTAGGCGAGGCCCTTGCCAAGCTCTCCCAAGCGACCAGCGGCAGCCCGATCACGCTTGAGGTCACCGACCGTATCGCCGAGCGGATGCTCCAGGACTTCGACCCCGTCAACGGTGGCATCGGCGGCGCGCCGAAGTTTCCCCATGTCCCGGCTTACACGCTGATCTGGCGCGCCTATCAGCGCACCGGCAACGAGGCTTTCGGCGACGCCGTGGTGTTGAGCCTCGACAAGATGTGCCAGGGCGGCATCTACGATCATCTCGGCGGCGGTTTCGCGCGCTACGCCACCGACGACGCCTGGCTGGTGCCCCATTTCGAGAAGATGCTCTACGACAACGCCCAGATGCTCGACATCCTCACCCTGGTCTATCCCCAGACCAAGAGCCCGCTTTATGCCATCCGCGTCGAGGAGACCGTGTCCTGGGTGCTGAGGGAAATGGTCGCCGAGGGCGGCGGCTTCGCCAGCACGCTCGATGCCGACAGCGAAGGCGAGGAAGGCAAGTACACCGTCTGGACGGCGGCGGAGATCGACGATCTGCTGGGGCCCGAGGCCGTCCGGTTCAAGGACGCCTACGACGTCACCAGCGAGGGCAACTGGGAAGGAAAATCCATCCTCAACCGCACCCAGCGGCCCGAGCTTGGCGATGACGATCACGAAGCGGCGCTCACCGCGGCGCGGGCGACCCTCCTCGAGGCGCGACAATCGCGGGTCCGCCCCGGTTGGGACGACAAGGTCCTCGCCGATTGGAACGGGCTGATGATCGCCGCGCTGGCCAATGCCGGTTGGGTGTTCGCCAAGCCCCCATGGGTCGATGCCGCCAGACGCGCCTTCGGTTTCATCACCGCGAATATGGTGAAGGACGGCCGCCTGCGTCACAGCTACCGCTCCGGGCGGCTCAAACACAGCGCGCCGCTCGAGGATTATGCCCATATGTGCCGGGCGGCGCTGATGCTGTTCGAAGTCACCGGCGATGAGGACTATCTGGCCCGGGCGGAAGGCTGGGCCGCCGACGTCGAACGATACTATCTCGATGAGGCCGGCGGTTACTTCTTTACCGCCGCCGACGCCCAGGATCTGATCACCCGCACCAAGACCGCCGCCGATAACGCGACGCCGTCGGGCAACGGGGTGATGGCGGGGGTGTTGGCGCGGCTGTATTTTCTCACCGGCAAGGAGGCTTATCTCGGCGCCGCCGAGGCCGTGATCGGCGCCTTCGCCGGCGAGCTCGGCCAAAATTTCATGCCGCTGACGACCTTGATCAACAATAACGAGTTCCTGCGGAGCGCCGTCCAGATCGTCATCCTCGGCGAGCGCGACGATGCCCCCGTCCAGTCCTTGCTGGCGGCGGTCAGCCGGGTGTCCCTTGCCGACCGCGTGGTATTGGTATTACCTCCCGATAAGCCCCTGGCCGAGACGCACCCCGCGTTCGGCAAGGAACGAGTGGACGGCAAGGCCACGGCCTACGTCTGTGTCGGCACCGTGTGCTCCCTGCCGGTGGGGTCGCCGGATGAGCTCGAGAAACTCTTGACGAACACCAGAAAGCGAAACCCATGAACCGACGATCCCTTGCCCGACTGACCGTACAAAGCCCGGTAGGGCCCTTGACCCTGACCGAGCGCGACGGCCACATCGTCGCGCTCCATTGGGGCGATGATCGTTACGATGACGAAACGGAACTGCTTTGCCGTGCCCGGCGTCAACTCGACGCTTATTTCGATGGCGCGCGCCGGGAGTTCGATCTACCGCTGGCGCCCGAAGGCAGCGATTATCAACGCCGCGTGTGGCGGAAGCTCGCCGATATTCCCTATGGCGAGACCCTGAGCTACGGCGCCTTCGCCAAGACGACGTCGACCGGGGCGCGGGCCGCCGGCACGGCCTGCGCCAGCAATCCCTTGCCGATCATCCTGCCCTGCCACCGGGTGGTCGGCGGCGACGGGGGCTTGACCGGCTACTCGGGCGGCGACGGCCTGGCGACCAAACGCTATCTTCTGCAAATGGAAAGCGCCTCCCTTCTACAAATGGAAGGCGCTTCCGTCGCCTGACCCCCCCAACCGGCGTCATCAGCCGGCGTCCGCGGTCTCATTCTTTCAAAATCGCCCCGCCTCCAGCCGATAATCCATCGGCGAAATCGCCCCCGCGACGATAGGCGGAGCCGCGCTCGCGCCAACGAATTCAACAGCAACTCTACAAAATCACAACATTTGACTGACTTTTGGTGTCGGGTTGTGTTAACTTGTCGGGTGCGGGGGTGGTATCATGGCTCTTCAGGACGAAATGTTGCGCGGGGACGCACTCGAGGCCATCGCCGAAAAGCGGCGCGGCCTTGAAGCGCAACACTCCGAAGTCCGCGCGCTGATCCAGGATGAGATGAAACGGCTGCGTTCCATCGAACGCCAGCTCGAGGACTGCGATGCCGCGAGCCGGCTCTTCGGCCGGCATGAAGCCGCCGATGACGCCAGCGAATTCGCCGGCGGCGGCACACCTAAAGTCACGCCACCACGGGAACTTGGCGGCACTCCTTCGCCTTTGACCCGAACCGTCCCCTCGTTGAAACCGAGCTTCAAGGAAGCCGCCATCGAATTCCTACAAAAAGTCTACCCGCGCGGCCTGAAGGCGACCCATATCCGGGCGCTTGCTCAGTCCCATTACGGCATCGGCGCCCACGAGAAGACGGCCGGCATGACACTCTATCGGTTGAAGAAGGAAGGGCTGGTTCGGCGCAGCGGCTTGTACTGGTATTTCATGGCGCCGGAACGTCACCCCGCCGAGCGCATCGACGCCCGCGCGCCCGCCGCGTTCGAATCCTAGGAGCCCGTCCCTTCTCCCGTGCCCCGGCGTCTCCCGCCGCCGCCCACCCTTGGCCGTGACAAAGCCCCGCCCCGGAGCTATGCTTTCGCCGATAACGAACCCATCCATCGACAAATAAGAACCGACATCGGGGAGGCTCATGACCGACATCGATATCTCCGCGCCGGACGGCGGCACCTTCACCGGCTACCTGGCGACGCCCGCCTCGACCCCGGCGCCGGGCATCGTCCTCATCCAGGAAATTTTCGGCGTCAATGTCGTCATGCGCACCATCGCCGACTCATTCGCCGCCGAGGGCTTCACCGTGCTCTGCCCCGACCTGTTCTGGCGCCAGGAACCCGGCATCCAGATCACCGATCAGTCGGACGAGGAATGGGCGCGGGCGTTCAAACTCTACGAAGGGTTCGACTCGGCCGCCGGGTGCGGCGATCTCGGCGCCACGCTCGATCACCTGCGCGGCCTCGACAGCTGCAGCGGCAAGGTCGGCTGCGTCGGCTATTGCCTCGGCGGCACCCTCGCCTATCTGATGGCGGCGAACACCAACGTTGACTGCGCCGTCGGCTATTACGGCGTCGGCATCGAGGGCCTATTGGACCAATCCGTCAACATCTCCAAGCCGCTGATGCTGCATATCGCCGAAAATGACGACTTCGTGCCCAAGCAAGCCCAAGACGCGATCAAGGAACACTTCATCGGCACCGAGCGGGTGACGATCCACGGCTATCCCGGCATGGATCACGCTTTCGCCCGTGTCGGCGGCCAGCCCTACAACGCCGAAGCGGCCGCGCTCGCCAACGGGCGCACGCTCGGGCACCTGAATGGCGCGCTACGCTGATGCGCCCCATCGGCGGGCGAGAGGAGAAACGATGACCAAGGCGATCCGCATTCACCAAACCGGCGGGCCCGAGATGCTTGCATATGAGGACGTCGAGGTCGGCGCGCCGGGCCCTGGCGAGGCGTTGTTGCACCAGACCGCCATCGGCCTCAATTTCATCGACATCTATTACCGTTTGGGTCTCTACCCGATCCCGTCGATGCCGGTGACGCTTGGCGTCGAAGCGGCCGGAACGGTCGAGGCCGTCGGCGACGGCGTCGGCGATATTCAAGTCGGCGACCGGGTCGCTTACGCGCCGGTCCTCGGCGCTTATACGGCGCGGCGCGTCATCGCCGCCGACCGCCTGGTCAAGCTGCCCGACGACATCTCCACCAACGAGGCCGCGGCGATGATGTTGCAGGGCCTGACCGCCCAGTACCTGGCGCGGCGGTGTTATCGCATCGCCGCCGCCGACACGATCCTGGTTCACGCCGCCGCCGGCGGGGTCGGCCTCATCCTCTGTCAGTGGGCGAAACATCTCGGCGCCACGGTCATCGGCACCGTCGGCGGCGAGGCCAAGGCCGAACTCGCCAGCCGCCATGGCTGCGATCACGTCATCGACTACACGGAAGAGGATTTCGTCGAGCGGGTGGCGGAGATCACCGGCGGGGAAGGGCTGCCCGTGGTCTATGATTCCGTCGGCAAGACCACCTTCATGAAATCGCTCGACTGCCTCAGGCCCTACGGCCTCATGGTCACCTTCGGTCAGTCCTCGGGCGCCATCGAACCGCTGGATTTGAAACACCTGGCGGCCAAGGGCTCGCTTCATCTCACCCGTCCGACCCTGATGACCTACACGGCCAAGCGCGCGGATCTCCTCGCCGGCGCCAAGGAGCTGTTCGAGGTGGTCGGCTCCGGCGCGGTGACGGTGCGGAGAAACCAGGAATATTCCCTCGCCGATACCGCCCAAGCCCACCGGGATCTCGAATCCCGGAAGACCACGGGTTCGACCATACTGATCCCCTAGAGCGGTTCTCGGGTGATCAGGTATTCATCGACTCGAAGAACTCTTCGTTGCTCTTGGTGCTCTTGAGCTTTTCGAGCAGGAACTCCATGGCGTCGACGACGCCCATGGGCTGCAGAATCCGCCGCAGGACCCAAATCTTCGACAGCGTGGCCTTGTCCAGCAGGAGTTCTTCCTTGCGGGTGCCGGACCGGGTGACGTCCATGGTCGGGAAGGTGCGCTTGTCGGTGAGCTTGCGATCGAGGATGATCTCGGAATTGCCGGTGCCCTTGAACTCCTCGAAGATGACTTCGTCCATCCTCGAGCCGGTGTCGATCAGCGCCGTCGCCACGATCGTCAGCGAGCCCCCTCCCTCGATATTCCGCGCCGCGCCGAAGAAGCGCTTGGGCCGCTGCAGGGCATTGGCGTCGACGCCGCCCGTCAGCACCTTGCCCGATGACGGCGACACCGTGTTGTAGGCGCGCGCGAGGCGGGTGATCGAATCCAGCAGGATCACCACATCGCGCTTGTGTTCGACCAGGCGCTTGGCTTTTTCGATCACCATCTCGGCCACCTGGACGTGACGCGTGGCCGGCTCATCGAAGGTCGAGCTCACCACCTCGCCCTTCACCGAGCGCGCCATGTCGGTCACTTCCTCGGGCCGCTCGTCGATCAACAGGACGAGGAGGTAGACCTCCGGGTGGTTGGCGGTGATCGAGTGGGCGATGTTCTGCAGCATCATCGTCTTGCCGGTCCGGGGCGGGGCGACGATCAGGGCGCGCTGGCCCTTGCCCAGCGGCGCGATCAGATCGATCACCCGGGTCGTCAGATCCTTGCCCGTGGAATCCTCGATCTCGAGCTTCATTTGTTCTTCCGGATAAAGCGGCGTCAGGTTGTCGAAATTGATCCGGTGGCGGACATCCTCCGGCGACCCGAAATTGACGTTCTGGACCTTGAGAAGCGCGAAGTACCGCTCGCCATCCTTGGGCGCGCGAATCCGCCCCTCGACCGTGTCGCCGGTGCGCAAGCTGAAACGTCTGACCTGGCTCGGCGAAACATAGATGTCATCGGGACCCGGCAGGTAGTTCGCCTCCGGCGCGCGCAGGAAGCCGAAACCGTCCTGGAGGATTTCCAGGACGCCGTCTCCGAATATGGCGATGTCGTTCTGCGCCAGTTGCTTGAGGATGGCGAACATCATGTCCTGCTTGCGCAGGCTGCTGGCGTTCTGGATTTCCAGGTCTTCCGCGTAGGCCAGAAGGTCCGCGGGTGATTTCTGCTTGAGTTCTTGTAGATTCATGGGGCTGCTGTGTTGTGGTGAAAATTATGGGCGGGCGGCAAAGGGCTGCGCCATCTTGGCACCGGGGCCCGAAATTTCGCGCCAAACCCGATAGACGGGCCACATTTTTTTATTGTTCGAAGTGAGGTGAGACTTGGTAATGGCGGTCCGAACGCCGCCGTGAAGAAACCATGTACCGAAAAGGCCGGCGAGTGTCAAACAGGGAATTCCCGTCCCGGCCTCTGGGCGATCCGACCCGGACTCTTCCAGAATATGGTAACCAAAAGGTTAACGGACAAGTGTCCTTGGTTCCTTTTCCAGTCGCCAGGGTCCTCCAATCGACCCGTCAACGCCCACGAAACACCCTAAAACGGCTTGACCACGGCGAGGATGACGATGGCGACGATCAACACCGCCGGCACCTCGTTGACGATGCGATAGAACTTGGCCGAACGTTGGTTGCGGTCCGCCTCGAACTCCTTGCGCCACTTCGACATCATGCCGTGCAAGCCCGCCATAACCAGCACCAGGAGCAGTTTCAGGTGAAGCCACCCCATCGACCAATCGGCTACGCCCGGCGTCAACAGTAAGACGCCGCCCAACAGGAAAACCGCGATCATCGCCGGATTGATGATCGCGCGGAGCAGCCGGCGTTCCATGATTTTCAGCATCTCCGAGCTTTCCGAGCCCGGCTCGGCGCCTGCGTGATACACGAACAGCCGGGGCAGATACAGCATCCCCGCCATCCACGCGATCACGGCGACGATATGGAGCGCCCGCGTCCAGGGATAAAGATCGGCTAACCATCCCATGATCTTTTCTCCTAGCCCCCGCCGATTCCTTGCTCCGTCCCCGCCGGCCCCAAGGCGCAGCCGGTAAGCTCCGCCGCACAGAAGCGCCCACCCGCGTGGCAGCAGACCGTCCCATCTTGGCGACGGACGTGGCGCACGAGATCCGCCAGGGCCTCGATAAAGACCGGGTCAACACCAACCGTCGGCACCCGGACATAGGCCGGCACGCCGTGCTCGTCCGCCAGCCTACGGTAATCGATGTCGAGTTCAACCAGAGTCTCCGAGTGTTCCGACACGAAGGCGATGGGCACCACGACGACGCCCACCTTATCGGCGCCGGCGCGGACGATTTCCTCGTCGGTACCGGGGCCTATCCACTCCAGGGGTCCCACCCGGCTCTGGTAGCACACCAGCCAATCCAGATCAGCGATGCCGAGTTCATCCACCACGGCGCCGGCCGTTCGCTCGATTTGGGCCTGATAGGGATCGCCGGCGGCGATGATGCGCTTGGGCAGCCCGTGGGCGGAGAACAGGACCCTCGGCCCGGCCGCGCCCCCGGCCTCGGCGATGGCGTCACGAACCAGCCCGGCCTGGGCATGGATGTAACCGGGCGCCGTGGGGTAGCAACAAATCGCCCTGGTCGGCGTCCGAAGTCCCGTCGCCTTGGCCGCTCGGCGCCAGTCGCCCAGGGACGATCCGGTGGTGGTCCTGGAGAACTGCGGGTAGAGAGGCAAGAGAACGACCTCGTCCGGTCCGTATGCCGCCACCGCCTGCGCGACCTCATCGCTCATCGGATGCCAGTAGCGCATCGAAACGAAAAGCCGGATTTCTTCCCCCTCGTCCCCGCCCTCGCCGCCAGGGTCCAAGAGCGCCGCTTCCAGCGCCTCTTTTTGCGCCATGGTTTGTTCGAGAAGTGGCGAGCGGCCGCCGATTTGTGCGTAAATCTCGCGCGCGACCGGCGCCCGGCGATGGGAGATCAGCTTCGCCAGCAACCAGCGCAACGGGCCCGGCGCGCCGATTATCGCCCTATCGTTGAAGAGGTTGAAGAGGAAGGGCTTGACCGCGTCGGGCCGGTCGGGCCCGCCCAAATTGAAGAGAACGACCGCGATCTTCCTCACATGCCTCCCCCTTCCCGGTCATCCATCGCACCCGCCCGGTTCACGAACCCCAGGCGCGGACCAGATCGGCGACGGCGGCGACATGGGCGGGCGGGGTCTTGGGCAGGACACCGTGACCGAGGTTGAAGATAAAACGTCCGCCGCCAAGCACGGAGAGTATCCGCTCCACCTCCTCATTGAGCGCGTCACCACCGGCGAGGAGAAGATGGGGATCGAGATTGCCCTGGACCGCGCACCGTCCCTGAAGCTCGCGCGCCGCCCAGTCGAGAGGCACCGAGGCATCTATGGAGACGCCGTCGACCCCGCTCTTGGCCGCGTAGTCCTTGTAAAGAAACCCGGATCGGTTGGGAAACCCTATGATTGGCACGTCCGCGCACGCCTCCTTGACCTTGCGCACGATCTTGGCGGTCGGCGTGATCGACCAGCGGTCGAACTCCCTTTCGGGCAGGATCCCGGCCCAGCTATCGAACAGTTGCAACATATCGGCGCCGGCATGTGCCTGGGCGATTAAATGGGCACTAATTGCCTCGACCAGCAGATCGATCAGATCCTGGAGCTCGTCAGGCCGTTCATAAGCCCAAGCGCGCAGGGTGGCGAAATCCGCGCTGGGGCCGCCCTCGACCATGTAACACGCCAGTGTCCAGGGTGCCCCGGCGAAGCCGATCAACGCGACTTCCTCGGCAAGCTCGGCGCGGACCATGGACAAGGTCTTATAGACCGGATTCAAAAATTCCCTGATCCTGTCGACATCGAGATCGATTTCCGACGCTGAACTCAAGGGCTCCAGCACCGGGCCCCGCCCGGCGATGAATTCCACCTTTTGCCCCAGCGCGTCCGGTATGACCAAAATATCGGAAAATATGATGGCGCCGTCGGTAGCGAATCGCCTAATGGGCTGAAGCGTTGCCTCGGCCGCCAGTAATGGGCTGTAACAGAAATCCAGGAAGTTCGCGGCTTTCTCACGGATTTCCCTGTATTCAGGCAGATACCTGCCGGCTTGGCGCATGAACCAGAACGGCGGTCGTTTCAGGGTCTCCCCGGCAAACGCTCGCAGGAGAGGCTTACTCGGCGTTGTAGGGACCGGCCTATGAGGATGAGGGGTGGGCGTCATGGGATTTCTTCTTACTACAACTAATAAAGTACTGTTTAAAGGTTGTTGTAGTTGTAGGGGCTGTGGAAGTCGGGAATTCAAGGCTTCTGTCAAGTTATCCGCTATAGTATCAACAAAGACGCTTACATCGGGAAACTGTGAATATCTCGGTGCGCGCTAGGCGAAACGACTGCCGGCGCGCCTTGTGACGACTGTTGTGAGCCGTCGGAATAAGGAGGATAACCGGTGAATCTCCGGGTAGAGACGAATAATCCAAGGCTTGGGAAAACTTTTTTCCAGGGGACAGGGTAATGTATCAACTCTTGAACAGCAGGGAACGAAAATTGGCCAGTCCGTGGGAACAGACGGTTATCCCCGAAGTCGTGATGTTTGTACAGATGGCGTCTAGGCTGGAATAATCCACGATTATGGATCCGGTACCGAAAGTAGAGCCTCGGGATAGCATGGTGCATTCGCCATCGTCATCGCTCGTACTGGCCTCGGCGAGCCCGGCGCGTGCCCTCATGCTGGAACGCGCCGGTATTCGTTGTCAGACCGAGGCCGCCCGGATCGATGAGGAGGAATACCGCAGCGCCATGCGGGCGGCGGGCGCGCCGGCATCGGCCGTAGTCGAGGAGCTCGCCGAGTTGAAGGCGCACCGCGTCGCCCGGCATCACCCGGAAGCGATCGTCATCGGCGCCGATCAGATTCTCGATTGCGACGGTGTTTGGTTCGACAAGCCTGCCGATCTGGACCGGGCACGAGCCGATCTCGTGGCGCTTAGGGGCCGGACCCACGAACTGCTGAGTTGTGCCTGCGTGGTGCGGGATGACAGGCGCCTGTGGCACCATATAGGCCGTGCCAGGTTGACGATGCGCGCTTTCACCGATGAATTCCTTGATGACTATCTTGCCACGGCGGGTAATGACGTGCTCGCGTCCGTCGGCGCCTATCAGATCGAGGGGCCGGGCGCCCAGCTTTTCTCCAAGATCGAGGGCGATTACTTCACCATCCTCGGCTTGCCGTTGCTTCCCTTGTTGGCCTATCTCCGCGACATCGGCCAGGTGCAATCATGATCATCTCGGCCAAGGCCAGGCTCGCCGGCGTCATGGGCTGGCCGGTCGATCACTCATTGTCGCCAAGACTCCATGGCTATTGGCTCGAGGCCAACGGGATCGATGGCGCCTATCTGCCGCTGGCCGTAGCACCCGAGCATTTCGCCGAGGCGCTCAGGGTTCTGGCGCTCCTCGGTTTTCGCGGCGTCAACGTCACCGTGCCTCACAAGGAAGCGGCGCTCGACGCCGTCGATGTCGCCGATCCCCTGGCCCGGCGGATCGGCGCCGTCAACACCATCACCGTCAGGGACGATGGCTCGCTCGAGGGCTCCAACACCGATGCTTACGGCTTTATCGAACAGTTGAAGGCGACGGTGCCCGATTGGCAGGCAAGCGGCGGGCCTGCCGTCATCATCGGCGCCGGTGGCGCGGCGCGCGCAATATGTGTCGCCCTTCTCGATGCGGGGGTAGCGGAGATCAGGATCGTCAATCGCACCCTTGGGCGGGCGGAAGCGCTGGCCACGGCCGTCGGCGAGCCGGTCCGCGTTCTGCCGTGGACGGGCCGGGCCAACGCCGTTGGCGACGCCGCCCTTGTCGTCAATACCACCACGCTTGGCATGACCGGCCAGCCGGCGCTCGATCTCGAAGCGAAATCGATCAATGATGATGCCGTGGTCTGCGACATCGTCTATGCGCCGTTGCAAACACCATTGCTGCGTGCCGCCGCCGTTCGCGGGCTTCGGACCGTGGATGGGCTCGGCATGTTGATCCATCAGGCGCGCCCGGGTTTCGAGGCCTGGTTCGGCGTCGCGCCGGAAATTACCGACGATTTGCGCGCCTTCCTGGCGCCGGACCTCTAGGCTTCGATCGATGATCCGGGGCGTGTTCGTTCTCGGGCTCACCGGCTCGATCGGGATGGGAAAATCGACGGCGGCGGCTTTGCTGCGCCGCCTCGGCGTCCCCGTGCACGACGCCGATGGGACCGTGCGTCGGTTGCTGAGGCCAGGCGGCGGCGGCGCGGCGGCGGTCGCGGCGGCGTTTCCGGATGCCCTCAGGGACGGCGCGCTGGACCGTAAGGCGTTGGCGGGGCGGGTGTTCGGCGATAAAGCGGCATTGAGGCGGCTGGAAAGGATCATCCATCCGCTGGTGCGCCAGGCCGAACGCCGCTTCCTGGCCCGTGCCGCCCTCGGGCGACAGCGCGTCGTGGTGTTGGATATCCCGCTGCTGTTCGAGACCGGTGGAGAAAACCGCTGCGACGCCACCATCGTGGTGACGGCGCCGCGTTCGGTCCAGGACGCCCGCTTGGCACGGCGCGCCGAGTTGACGCCCGCCCGTCTCGCCGCCATCCGCGCCCGCCAGATGCCGGACGGGGAGAAACGCCGGCGCGCCGATTTCGTCGTCGATACCTCCCGCGGACGAGGATGCACCTTGCACCATCTGGCGAGGATTGTAAGATTGGCGCGCCGGGGCCGCCGAGCGCGCTCCCGGTCCGGCCCGTTCGACGCCGGTTAAATACCAAAGGTCCTTGATAATGACCCCTAGAGACGGCTTCCCAAGGTTTTCGGCTAGGAGCGCGTGGCGCGGCGATGTGAAACATCGGAAGCCATGCGGGACGCCGTCCGAAAGCCTTGGGAAGCCGCCGTTCCGGTCGGGCATGCGAACCGCCGGAGGGCGTCGGAAAACCTTGACGATGCGGTGCATCGCCGGCGGCCTCCCTGCTACCCGCCCGATGGCCCGACGCATCGCCTGCCCGATCTCTAGGGGTCATTATCAAGGACCCTTGGTATAAACTTTCACCATTCCTCATCGGTCCATGCGCGAGATCATCCTGGATACGGAGACCACCGGCCTCGATCCCGAGGCCGGCCATCGCATCGTCGAGATCGCCGCTCTCGAGGTGATCGACGGTGTCACCACCGGCAAGATGTTTCACTCCTACGTCAACCCGGAGCGCGACATGCCGGACGAGGCGTACCGGATTCACCGGCTGTCCCAGGGATTCCTCGAAAAACACCCGCGATTCGCCGTCATCGCCGACGAGTTCCTCGATTTCATCAGTGGCGCCACCCTGGTCATCCACAACGCCGAGTTCGATATGCGGTTCATCAACGCCGAGCTCGCCAGGTCGCGGAAAGGACCCATCGGGATGGAAAGCGTCGTCGATACCGTCGAGTTGGCGCGGCGACGGTTTCCCGGTGCGCAGGCTTCGCTCGACGCGCTCTGCCGCCGGTTCGGTATCGACAATTCGGCGCGCACCACTCACGGCGCGCGCTTGGATGCCGAACTTCTGGCGGAAGTTTATTCGGAGCTTACCGGCGGCCGGCAGGCGGGTCTTGGCCTCGACACCGCCGGCGCGACGGCGCCCCCGGCCGACGCCCCGCCGGTCAGCGCCCGCGCGCCACGGCCCCACGCGGCCACCGACGAGGAACTCGAGGCTCACGCCGAACTGGTCAAGGGCCTCAAAAATCCGATCTGGACCGAGTGACGCCTCCGATAGGCATGCGCGGGCATTAATGCCGCGCACGTTCCTTTATGGTCGGGCCTTTATGGTCAGGTCTCCTCCGGCGCTTCTTCCCCATCCCCTGGCTCATCCCCTGACGCCGCCGCCACCTGTTGGTAGATCGAGGCGAAGTCGATGGAGTTGATGAGCAACGGTGGATAGCCGCCGTGGCGGGTGGCGTCGGCGACGACATGCCGCGCGAAGGGGAACAACAGGGTCGGGCAGTGGACCTTGAGGACCAGATCGACCCGCTCCGCCGGTACGTTGATCAGCTTGAACAAACCGCAATAGGTGAGTTCCACCATGAACAGGGTCCGGCCCTCGGTGACCGCCTCGGCGCGCATGATCAGCGCCACTTCGTAACTATCCTCGGCGATATTTTCGCTGGTGACGGTGATATTCATCTCCACGTCGGGCGCTTGGTGTTCCTCCTGGGCGATGGTGGCGCCGTTCGGGTTCTCGAAGGAAAGATCCTTGATGTACTGGGCGAGGGTCTGAATGACGATGCCACCCGGGGGGCCAACACCGGCGTCACCATTGCCCGGGGACGGGGCGTCCGCCCCATCCCCGTCGATCGGGGTGTTCTCGTTGGATGTTTCGTCGCTCATTCAAGGGTCCCCGTTGCCGGCAGCCGCAGTGGCTAGCACGGCTTCATTGAGGGCGCAAGGCGGCGTCGCCGGCTTCCCAGGGGGTTTCAGCCGTTCGCTCAGCGCTTGGCGCCGTCATCGTCATCGAAGCCTCGAGGGTTCGGCTCGCGGTCATCCGAACCGCCCGGCACCTCGTGGAATTCGCCCTCGATGGTCCCACTGTCCGGGTCCCGGTTCTCCCGGCGCCGATCGCCGCCGCCATACATCCGGACATCCACGTTCCCCCGGCTCATCAAATAGCGCAACATGAGCCGGCCGAGATAGGCCCGGACCGAGGGGACGAAAAGCAGAAGGCCCGCGGCGTCGGTGACGAAACCGGGCGTCAGCAAAAGGGCGCCCGCCACCAGGATGCACGCCCCGTCGAACACTTCCCTCGCCGGGAACTCACCCCTGGCGAGAGTGACGCGCGCCCGATTCATCACTTCCCAGCCCTGGGATCGCAAAAGCCACGTGCCCGCGGCGGCGGTGGCGATCACCACGAATAGGGTCGGCCACAAGCCGATGAACCCGCCGATCTCGATGAACACCGCGATTTCGACCAGTGGGGTGATGACGAGGGCGAGAAATATGACCATGGTCTCACTTGTTTCTTTCCGTTGAATTGCCCAAATATTGATTCAGGAGCCGCCTCAAGGCTGGATTTTAACCTTTTTGACTGATAGTTTGTGAGGCACCGCTTCTCCCCCAACTCGGCGCGGCCTTGCCAGCCCGCTGGAGGTACCCGTGATGGGCGACGGCTTTCCGATTGATATCATTCTTTTCGCCATGGTGGCGGCTTTTATCGTGCTGCGTCTGCGGTCGGTGTTGGGCCGGCGCACCGGAAACGAACGCCAGCGGCCCGACCGGATTTCGACCGGGTCCCGGGCCCGGCCCGAGGACAAGAGTGGCGAGAAGCAAGAGGCTGAAAACGGGGCGGACAAGGTCGTGCAACTTCATGACCAGGGTCCGGAACCGGAGGTCCAGGCCGAGACGGAAACCCCGTTGGCGGCCTCCCTCAACGAAATCAAGGCCGCCGATCCGAGGTTCGACCCCGACGAGTTCGTCGACGGCGCGTGCACCGCGTTCGAGGTTATCGTCGAGGCCTTCGCGGAAGGCAACACCGATAAACTCAGGCCGCTGTTGAGCGATGAGGTTTACGACAACTTCGCCTCGGCCATCGACACCCGTAAACAGGCAAGCGAAACTCTCGAGACCACCATAATCGGTATCAAGGGCACGGATATTCTGGAAGCCAGCATGGAGGACGGAACCGCCCGCGTCTCGGTGAAATTCGACACCGAGCAGATCAACGTGACCCTCAACGAGGCTGGCGATGTCGTGGATGGCGATGCCGACCATATCACCAGGGTCGTGGACATATGGACGTTCGGGCGCGATACCCAATCCCGCGACCCCAACTGGCAGCTTGTCAGGACCGAAACGTCCCAGTAACGCCGCGCCATTGGCGGCGATCGGACTCGGCGTCGCCTTGTTGCTTGCCGCCTGCGCCGAAGCTCCCGGCCCCGCCGATCAACTGACCTTGACGCCCATAAGCTTCGCCGGCCTGCCCGGCTGGGGCGGGGATCCCGTCGCCGCCGCGATTCCCCCGTTGCGCCTGTCCTGCGACCGCCGCGCCCGCGCCGCCGACATCCGCTCCGCCGTCGGCGAGGGCCTCGGGGGAAGCGCCGCCGAATGGGACAGGATCTGCGCCGCCGCGAATCGTCTGGCGATTGGGGACGACGCCCGGGCGCGGGCGTTCTTCGAGCGCCACTTCAAACCTTATCGGGCGTCCAATGGCGGCGACACCGAGGGGTTGTTCACCGGCTATTATGAGGCGGAACTCAAGGGCGCGCTCCGTCCCTCGGCGCGCTACAACGTACCGATCTACGCCCAACCGGACGATCTCATTGCCGCCGATCTCGGGGAATTCCGCGACGATCTCAAGGGCCGGCGCATCGCCGGGCGCGTCGTCGCCGGGCGTCTGCGTCCCTACGAGGACCGCGCCGCCATCGAGGCCGGCGCCCTGAAGGGGCGGGGGCGGGTGATCGTCTGGGTCGACGATGCCGTCGACGCCTTCTTCCTCCATGTCCAGGGATCGGGCCGGGTGGTTCTCGATGACGGCCGCATCTTGCGCATCGGCTATGCCGGGCAGAACGGCCACGCCTATTTCGCCATCGGCCGCGATCTGATCAGGCGCGGCGAGATAACCAGGGAGAATATCTCGATGCAGGCGATCCGCGCCTGGCTCCAGGCCCATCCCGGCGAGACGCGGGCGCTGTTGGCGAAGAACCGCTCATTTATCTTTTTCCGCGAGCTCGAGGGCCCTGGCCCGATCGGCGCCGAGGGCGTGCCCCTGACCCCTGGGCGCAGCCTCGCGGTCGACCGCGCCTTCGTGCCCTTCGGCGTCCCCGTCTGGCTCGATGCCGCCGACCCGGCGCGGCCCAACAAGGACAGGGTGCGGCGCCTGCTCATCACCCAGGATACCGGCGGCGCCATCAAGGGGCCGGTGCGCGGCGACGTGTTCTGGGGTTTCGGGCCGAAGGCCGCGGCGCGCGCCGGGCGGATGAAGCATATCGGCGCCTACTATCTCTTGTTGCCCCGCGCCAAGGCCGCCGGGCCGGTAGCCGCCCGCTGAGACACGCCGGCGCTTGCCTTCTCATGCCCCAAGCGCCATCTTTGGCCGTTTAGCGGGCGATATCATGACGAAAAAGAGCACGGGACCTTCGCGCCCCGCCGGCAAGGGCAGGGACGCATCGACACGCGCCGTCGGCCGTGACGAAGCGGATCTCTTCGCCCTGGCCATGCGCGAGGTCAAACCGCTGCGCCAGGAGCGCGCCAAGCGCGCCCCGGCCGATGACGTGCCGCCGGAGGCACGGGCCGAGACGGCGCCGGAGGCCGTTCGCGCCGGCCCCCGGCTGGAACGGTTGCCGGCAAGGACGGCCGATCGGCTGCCCGAGCTCAAATCCGGCGCTTCGCCGGGGCTGGACAAACGGACGGCGGTGCGGCTGAAACGGGGGCAGCTCGCCATCGACGGCCGGATCGACCTCCACGGCATGACCCAGGACAAGGCGCACCGGGCGCTGGAGAAGTTCCTGACCGCATCTCAAGGGGCGGGCCAACGCTGCGTCCTGGTGATCACCGGAAAGGGGCTGCGCCCGACCGGCGAGACCGGGGTGCTGCGCAATCTCGTGCCCCGGTGGATGAACGCCCCCGCCATCCGCGGCCGCGTCCTCTCCTTCTGCACCGCCCAGCCGCGCGACGGCGGCACCGGCGCGCTTTACGTCCTTCTCAAGCGTAAGCGGTGAGGATTATGGACCCGGCGGACGAGGCGCCTCGATGACTCCCTTCGGCGAAAAAGTGCGCGAATTGCGCGCCGGGCGCGGCCTCACCCTCAAGCGGATGGCCAAGGACCTGCAACTGTCGCCGGCCTATCTTTCGGCGCTCGAGCACGGCCGGCGCGGCCGGCCGAGCCGCGTGCTGGTCAACCAGATATGCCAGTATTTCCACATCATCTGGGACGAGGCGGAAGATCTCGAACGCCTCGCCAGGTTCTCCCACCCGAAGATCACCGTGGACACCTCGGGCCTCAGCGCCGAGGCGACCGAGCTCGCCAACCTGCTGGCCGACAGCATCGCCGATCTCGACGACGCGACGATCCAACGCCTGCTCGACGAGGTCAAGCGGGCGGGGGTGTAGGCGCGCCGGC